>CAZBPK010000072.1:0-17532 GCA_964493765.1 uncultured Bacteroidia bacterium
AAACACAAACAAAACCCAAAAATTCCTCACTTTGTGTGGAAATTTTTTTTATAAACTTTCTTAACTAACCAGCGTTTTATCAATCCCCTAAAAAGGGAACATTTATTTTATAGTTTTATTTTGAATTTTAGATGGTTGAAAATAACCATCATCAGTATATTCAGGAACTCCGGGTTTAGAGATATTTTCTGTGTAAATGTATTTTACAATTTCTAATTGCAATTTACTTCCCCATTCACCAAAATCCATTTGAGTGATAAAGGTTCTATCGTCAATTGGAAAACTAAAAGCTCTTCCAATAGCTGATTCCTCAATCTTTTGAGCGATAGTATTTTCAAATTCAGTTTTGAATTTCAAATAGTCATAATCCCCATAAAATAATTTATTTAATATGCTGAACCATTCTTTCAACAAAATTTTATAATTAGAATTATTGACTTTAAATTCATCGGGAGAAATAATATATTGAATAGCAATATGGTGTCTTATACAAGCCCTTTGATCAATAATAACAATTTTACCATCAGAAAGTTTTGCAGTTTCATTTTTGGTTTCATCATCGTAATGATGCTCAATAAAAAAAGGGTTAAACCTTTGAATAATAGGTTTCATATAAGATGCATCTACCTTACAATTTCCATCTTTTTCTTGTGTAAAAAATTGCCCTAAACCTAACAAAGGTTGTATCAGGAAAAAAAACAACAAAATATTGTTTCTTTGAATCATTTAAAAAAAAATTTCCAAACCAACAAAGATACACCAATAATAAGAATCATGGTTATATACATCCACAAATCAGTACTAAAATAATTCTTATTCCATCTTTTTAGTCTTTCAATCCATTCTTTCATTGTGCAAAATTAATTAAATGTGGCAAATTATCTACCACTTTTCCTGGATAACCATGTGCCAAACTATCTACATCTACAAAATTAGGGAAATTGAATAAATTATATAAATCAAATATTAAAGGTACTTGAATTTCCGTTTGAGTATTATCAACTTTAATAGGATTGGGAAATACTATTTCATAAGGAGTTAAATATTGATCTTCACCAATATGAACAATTAGACCTTTGGCAGGTGTTTTTTTGAGTACACCTTCATAACGTAAAAATAAATAACCATCACTCCAAGTCCAAAACATACCATTGGCAGGGTCTAAATCTCCAATTTGAGCACCACTATGGTTTCTTAGGCTATCTATTCCCAAAGCAAAACGTATTTTGGTATATTCTCCAATTGGTACACCTTTAATTTGAACACTTTTTTTTGTAGGACTATCCAAAGAAAATAAATGATAACTTTCTGGCTCTTTGTATTCAGTTCCATCATTTTTGACTAAAACTATATTGGAAATATAAAATTTTAGCAGGGTAGTCCTAAAGGTATCTTGGCTTTCAGTGATATAATACTCATTCATTTTTAAATCAGAATTTCCATATTTCATAGAAAAAGCTAGATTGACTTTGGGTTCTTGAGGCTTAATATCCTTACAATCATTATTTTTACACTCCTTTTTACAACCCCATAACCAAAAAACTGAAATCAAAATTATAAAACCAAACTTCATAGGACTTTTTTGCAAATATACAATCAAATAAATGCAATGTAAAGTAATTTTTGTTACATATTTAACATTAACATTAGAATTCAAAATTTATCCACTTCATAAAATAAGCATATAATTTTGCAAATTCATTGTATATTTGCGGTATGATTAAGTCGGCTTTATCTAAATTTAAAAATAAATACATTTTATTTTCGGTAATTGCTTTAGTTTGGATGCTTCTATTTGACCGTCATGATTTGATGTTTCAGTTCAGAATGCAAAAAAGAATTCAACAGTTGGAAAAAGATAAGCTTTATTACCAATCTGAAATTCAAAAATTAAATGAAGAACGCTTGATGCTTATAAACAATAAAGATGCATTAGAAAAATATGCAAGAGAACAATATTGGATGAAACAACCCAATGAAGATTTGTATATAATTGTAAATGACTAAAAGAATTAAACTTATGCACATTATAAAAAGAGAAAAAATTGTAAAATTATTATCTGAAACAGAACTGAATAGAAGTGTTTTGGTAAAAGGTTGGGTTAGAACTATTAGAAATAGCAAAAAATTTTCATTTATTGAATTGAACGATGGTTCAACAATCAATAACATTCAAATCATTGCTGACCATGAGGTTTTATCAGTAGATATTTTAAAAGAATTAAGCACAGGTGCTTGTATTGGTATTCAAGGCATGCTGGTAGCTTCTGAAGGCAAAAACCAAAAAGTTGAAATACAGGCTAGTACAATTGAAGTCTATGGGTTAGCAGACCCCGAGTCCTATCCTCTTCAAAAGAAAGGACATACCCTTGAGTTTTTAAGAGAAATTGCACATTTAAGAGTTAGAACCAATACTTTCGGAGCAATCTTTCGTATAAGACATGGTATGGCTTTCGCTATTCATCAATTTTTTCATCAAAAAGGATTTTTTTATGTCCATACTCCTATTATCACAGGCTCTGATACTGAAGGTGCCGGAGAAATGTTTTTAGTTACTACCCTTCCCTTTCAGAACCCACCTAAAGATGAAAAAGGAAATATTAACTTTAAAGAAGACTTTTTTGGAAAACAAACTCATTTAACCGTTAGTGGTCAATTAAATGGTGAACTTGCAGCTTTGGGATTGGCTGAAATTTATACTTTTGGTCCAACTTTTAGAGCAGAAAAATCTAATACTCCAAGACATTTAGCCGAATTTTGGATGATTGAACCCGAAATGGCTTTTTATGACCTAAACGATAATATGAATTTGGCTGAAGAATTGCTGAAATACCTTACTCAGTATGCCTTAGACAATCATCTAAAAGATTTAGAATTTTTAAATGAACATTATGACAAAGAACTCATTTTAAGATTAAAATCTATTGTTCAAACACCTTTTGTAAGACTTCCCTACTCTAATGCCATTGAAATTTTATTAAATTCTGGTAAAAAATTCGAATTCCCTGTTGCTTGGGGTGTGGATTTACAGTCTGAGCATGAACGTTATTTAGTAGAAGAACATTTTAATAAACCTGTAATTTTAACTGATTACCCCAAAGACATCAAAGCATTTTATATGAAACTGAATGAAGATGAAAAAACTGTGCGTGCTATGGATGTTTTATTCCCTAAAATCGGTGAAATTATTGGTGGTTCTCAAAGAGAAGAAGATTATGCCAAATTATTGAAACGTATAAGAGAATTAAACTTACCTGAAGAAGAATATTGGTGGTATTTAGATACAAGAAAATTCGGAACTGCTCCTCATAGTGGTTTCGGTCTTGGATTTGAAAGGCTCATGCTATTTATCACAGGAATGAGTAATGTAAGAGATGTAATTCCATTTCCTCGTACCACTAAAAACGCTGAATTTTAACCTCCTATGTACCTGATTCGAAAAGCTCAATCTCAAGATATTCCTTTTTTAATTGATTGCATTTTAGCAGCTGAAGGTTTTGCCGGAAAATCTACTTATGAGTTAATTTTTGATTTAAACCCAACAGAAGTTCGTAATTTCTTAACTCAAATTTTTGAAGAAGAAATTGATAACCAAGAGATTTGTGTAAACTCTTTTGCAGTTATTGAATATAAAAATCAGCTAATAGCTGGTTGTTCTGCTTGGATTGAAGGTTTGGAGGGAGTGGGGTCCAGCACCTTAAAAGCTACTGCTTTTTCCTTTTTCGTTGCTGAAAAACTCAAAAATAACCCCAAAATTAAAGCAATAGCTGATGTAAATGTTCCAAGAACCACGGGTGCTATTCAATTAGAATCCTTTTATACAGTCCCTGAATTTCGTGGTAAAAAATTATCCAATCTCTTGATTGATTTTCATCTAGGAAATTTAAAAAATAAAGAAACACATTATGCTGAAATTATTGCAGTTACAGAAAACCAATCTGCAATTAGGGCTTATCAAAATGCAAATTTTAAGATTTTTGAAAAATCATCTTCTGAGAACCCCTTAGTTTTAGAAATATTAGGGGGAAAGGGTAAAACATTATTACGACGCAAAATTTAGTTTTCATGAATTTACTTTCTCATTTTCAAAATATTAAATCAAATAATGAAAAACATTTAGCAGTTTTAATTGATCCTGATTTTTTTTATGACAAAAAATTAGAAAGCATTCTTGAAAAGTGTACAAATAGTTCTGTATCCTTTATTTTTGTGGGTGGTAGTTTTTTATCTCAGAATACCACAGATGAAATCATTCTATTCATAAAATCTAAAGTGAAAATTCCCGTTATCATTTTTCCGGGTAGTTGTTTTCAAGTATCACCTTATGCGGATGCCATTTTTTTTATGTCTTTAATTAGTGGTAGAAATCCTGATTTTTTGATAGGACAACAAGTCATGGCTGCTCCTCTTTTAGAAAACATGAATATTGAAATCTTACCTATAGGTTATATGTTAGTAGAAGGAGATTATTTGACAACTGCTCATTATGTTAGCAATACTTTACCGTTACCTAAGAATAAACCCAATTTAGCTTATGCAACCGCCTTAGCTGGAAAATTTTTAGGTTTAAAAATGGTATATTTAGATACTGGAAGCGGTGCTTCTCATCACGTCCCCTGCTCTTTGATTGAAAAAGTTTCGCAAATCCCAGATTTGCCTATTATTGTAGGTGGTGGTATTACAGAACCCATGCATGTCCATCAATTATGGAAAGCGGGTGCTAACATCGTTGTTGTAGGAACTGCAATTGAAACCAATCCTAATTTTTTGAATTTTTTTGATTGAATGTATAAAAAAAGGGAGCTTAAAAATTAAGCTCCCTAATTCTACAAAATAACTAAACGCTTTTACTTTTACTTGCTATATCTTAATGAAACTAAGGTTACAAAAGTAACCACATATTTTTAAACATTTTTTCAACATATTGATTTTCAGTTAAAAAATTTATTTTTTCCTCTATCTAAAAACTACGTAATATCTGGGATTGATGATCAATTACATATAAAAAATGGGTAAGTCTAAGTTTATTGAAATATTGGGAACAAAATGATTTCGAAATAGGAAAATTTGGGCGTGCCCCTCACTTCGTTCAGGTCGGGCTTGCTTCGGGCTTCGCTGTTCGCTTCGGCAATCCTTTTTACACTTTTTTTAAAAGCGTAAAAAGGCAGTGCCACTTTGTGCCCTTCGCATCCCTCACGCTAAACCTCAAACTTTGTTTGAATTTTATAATAACTTTACTGATGTATTCCACCAATTAATATCGGTTGCCCCAAAAACTTAGGCTGTTTTTTTAACATATGAACATCTATAATTGCTTTTGCTCTAGCAAAAAACTCCCTTATCTTAACATAGTCACCAAATTGTGGGTCCTTTGCATTATAAGCAATCGCTTTCATATCCATTTCTTTTGCAATATACAAAGCTCTTTCGTTATGAAATTCTTGTGAAATGATAATTATATCATCTTCTAAAAAAACTTTCTTACATCTCACAATGGATTCATAAGTGCTAAAACCTGCAAAATCTAAATAAATAGATTCTTTTGGAACCCCTAATTTTAGCAAAGCTTGCTTAATTTTTTGAGGTTCATTATAATTTTTTTTGTGATTATCACCACTTGCTAAAATATACTGGATTTTGCCTTCATGATACAATTTTGCAGCAGCTTCAACTCTATATTGAAAATACAGATTTTTATTTCCATTGGATAAATATGGGCTTGTTCCTAACAATAAACCAATTTTTTTACTTGGCAAATTAGAGGTATTGTCAAAAATATAAGGTTTTGCATTTTTTTCAATCCAATGATTACAAAGAAATATACCCAACAACAAAATAATGCTGCTTAAAAAGATTAATTTGCCAAATTTTTGGATTTTGATATATATCATGGATTGTTACGCAAATATACGTATATTTATACACAAAAGTTTCACACTTTTTTCCACATTTTAAAAAAAAATTTTAAAAGCCGTGAATTGAAACTATTTTTGTGTTTAAGTTTATCGTGGCGATGCTTGTTTTGTCTAAATATCAAACTCTTAAAGAATTATTCCATTTCTATGGGAAGCCTGAAAAATTAGTTTTAGATGAGGTTTCAACTCAAAATATTCAAAAGTCATTCCAATATCTACAACAAAAAATTCAAAACTCCGAACAACCCATTTACGGTATTAACACAGGATTTGGAGCTTTATGTAATACTAAAATTCCTAATGAGGATTTGACTGAATTGCAATACAATTTAATTCGTTCTCATGCTGCAGGTGTAGGTGATTTAGTGCCTCAACCTATCGTAAAATGGATGATATTATTGAAGGTTTTACATTTATCCAAAGGCTATTCAGGTGTGCAATTAGAGACAGTCCAAAGGTTAATAGATTTTTATAATCATGGCATTTATCCTGTTGTTTATGAACAAGGCTCATTAGGTGCAAGTGGAGATTTGGCTCCATTAGCTCATTTGTGTTTGCCCCTTATTGGTGAAGGAGAAGTTTTCTTTCAAAATCATAAGTATTCAGGGAAAGAAATTTTAAATAAAATGGGTTGGAAACCTATACAACTACAACCCAAAGAAGGTTTAGCTTTATTAAATGGCACCCAATTTATGAACGCCTATGGTTTACATATTCTTATGGAATTGAATACTTTATGGGAAAATGCAAAAAAAACTGCAGCACTCTCTTGTGAAGCTTTTGATTGTGTAATTTCGCCTTTTAAAGCACCTTTACATGAAATTCGTTTCCATCGTGGTCAAATGATTATTGCAAAATGGTTCTATGAGGTTTTATCTCAATCTCCCAATATCTTAAAACCCAAAAATCAAGTTCAAGACCCCTATTCTTTCCGTTGTATTCCTCAAGTTTTAGGGGCTTCATGGGATACAATAAAATTTGTGGAAAATACTTTTGAAATTGAAACCAATTCGGTGAGTGATAATCCTAATATTTTTGTAGAGGAAGATTGTATATTATCAGGAGGAAATTTTCATGGTCAACCATTGGCTTTAGGTTTAGATTTTTTAGCAATTGCATTGGCTGAAATTGCAAGTATCAGTGAAAGAAGAAGTTATTGGCTTTTATCAGGATCAAGAGGTCTTAATCCCTTTTTAGCTTTTAACCCAGGTTTAGAATCAGGATTAATGATTGCTCAATATACTGCTGCTTCTATTATCAACCAAAATAAACAATTATGCTATCCTAATTCTGTAGATACCATTCCGAGTTCTAATGGACAAGAAGACCATGTAAGCATGGGGGCAAACTCCGCAACCAAATGCTTAAAGGTTTTAGAAAATTTAAAAAAAGTTATTGCCATTGAATTTTTGCATGCTTATAGAGCTGTACAAATCAAAAATATTCATTCGGAATTAAGTCCTTTACTTCAAGAATTTATTCAAAACTTTCAATCTCATTTTCAGTTACCCAATACAGATTTTTATATGAGTGATGCTATACACAATGTAAAGAATTTTATTGAAAATTAAATATTGGACTCTTCTTTAAAAACCCAATTTTTTTCTCAAAAATTACGATTTTTGCATTCAATATCTATTCTAATGAAAAATGCACTTGTAATCATTTTAATTTTTGCCCACTTTCCTCTTCTATATTCACAACCTTTTGAAATTCAAAACATTCAATTTCAATTAGGTAAAGAAAAAGTCAAAGAAAAAATGGCTTCTTATCGTTTTGAAGATCAAATTTTATCAACTTTTTTTCATCACCAGAAAATTACCGTAAACAAACCCTATGACCATAAAGGTGAATTTTATCAGATCCAATGCACTGAAAAGCCTTATGGTTACGAACTCAAAATTGAAAATTCTAAATTTAATCGCATTCAACTAAAAATCAGTTTATTAAAAAATGAACAATTTGTGGGTGGTGGTGAACAATTTTCTAATATAATTCTGAACGGGCATAAAGTTCCAATATGGGTAGAAGAACAAGGAATTGGAAGAGGAGACCAACCCGTTTCAAAGTTTACTAAAAAATTCGGTATATCAGGTGATGAATTTACAACTTATGCACCAATTCCCTTTGTTTTTTCCAATCTAAATCGTGGTATTTATTGCACCTCAGCAAACTATCAAATTTTAAACTTTACAAATAACAACGAATGGACATGGGAAATTTGGGATTCATCGGCTACATTACATGTTTTTTATGGGCAAAATCCTAAAGAAATTATCCAAAATTTTACAATATTCAATGGAAGATTTCATAAATTACCAGATTGGGCTTATGGTTCGTGGCTTGGTTTGCAAGGTGGTAAACAAAAATGTAATAAAATTATTGAAAAACTTCAAAAATACGAACACCCAATTTCTGCTCTTTGGATTCAAGACTGGGTAGGAAAAAGAAAAACTTTCTTTGGTTCAAGATTATTTTGGAATTGGTTGCCCAATGAAAAATATTACCCTAATTTCAAAAATTATTGCGACAGCTTAAATCAAAATTTTGGTATTAGAGTTTTAGGTTATATCAATCCCTTTTTAGCAACAAAAGGAAGTTTAGCGAAAGAAGCTATTCAAAAAAACTACTTAGTTAAAAATTCTAAAAATCAACCTTATAAACTCAAAGTAGGAGGGTTTAAAGCATATTTAATTGATTTGTCTAACCCTCAAACCCGTGAATGGATAAAAACTATCATCAAAACAAACATGGTTCAGAATGGATTAAGTGGTTGGATGGCAGATTTTGGTGAATGGTTACCTTACTCCTCAAAAATTACCAATGGATTTTCAAAAGATTTTCATAATCAATATGTTATGGAATGGGCAAAAATCAATCGAGAAGCAATTCAAGAACTAAACTTAGACACTTCGCTTGTATTTTTTAATCGTTCTGCTTATAACTATAGTGCTAAATATATGAACAGTTTGTGGGCTGGAGACCAAATGACCTCCTTTCAAAAACATGATGGCATGCCTTCTGCATTAACCGGGATTTTATCAGCTGGATTATCAGGTTTTTCTATCAATCATGCGGATATTGGTGGTTATACGAACCTTAATTTTGGGTTTACCAAAAGATATTTAAGAACTCCAGTTCTTATGCAAAAATGGACGGAAATGTCCGCATTTTTTCCAATTTTTAGAACTCATGAAGGTTTAATCCCTAAAAAAAATTATCAATTTTACTCCAATGATACCGCTATAGCTCATTTTACTTTATGGGCAAAAATTCACAATAATTTAAAATTTTATTTTCAAAAATATATTCATGAAGCAACAGAAACAGGTTTACCAGTTATACGTCATTTACTATTAGAATATCCAGATTTAGAAACTTCATGGAAAACTCACCATGGATTTTTGGTGGGTCAAGACTTATTAATATACCCATATTTTGGAAATGAAAAAACTGAAGTATTTTTACCCAAAGAATCATGGTATTGCATCAATAACCAACAATTTTATTCTGATGGTTATTACCAATTTCAAATTCCTAGTGTTTTAATATTTATTCGTAAAAATTCAGAAACTTTTGAAGAACTAAAAAAAGCATTTAAGTTATAGATTCCTTTGATTTAAGGTTTAGTAATAAGCTATTTTGTTTGTTGAAATGTATGGCTAAGTAATCACAACTTTTTGAATCATTTCAAATTGTGCAAATTGATTCACTTTTTCTTTAATGGTATCTACTTGATAGGAAAGCTCTTTTTTCCAAAGTGAATGAAAAACTTTGATTTGTAAGGTCTGATTAGAAATGCAAATAGCTTGAGTTTGGTTAGCGATTAAATCGCCAACTATAGAACGCCAATTTTCCATAATATCCTCAGAGGAAATTTTTAATTTAGAAATATTTTTTTCTTTCCATAAATTTAAAACTTCCTCTAAGGAGAATTCATTTTGTTTTATTCTCATTCAAAATTATTGATTTTCAATTGTAAGTTTATAACCTACACCATGAACATTGATAATTTGAAGTGTGGGATCATCTTTTAAATATTTACGAAGTTTTGAAATGTAAACATCCATGCTTCTTGCATTGAAGTAGGTATCTTCTTTCCAAACTCTTAACAAAGCATCAGAACGATTTACAATTTGGTTTTTATTTCTTGCCAAAAGCTCTAATAATTTAGATTCTTTAGTAGTTAAATGTAAATCACCGGTGGGTGTTTTCAGTATATCTTGAATAGTATCTAAAGAATACATACCAAAATGTAAAACATCAGAATCATCTGTTCTGTTAGTTCTTTTGAGAATTGCTTTCATTCTCATGTAAAGCTCATCTTTATCAAAGGGTTTAGTGATGTAATCGTCAGCACCTAAAGTAAAACCTTTGATGATGTCATCTTTCATATCCTTAGCTGATAAGAAGAGAATAGGAACTTCTTCATCAATTTTACGAATATGTTTAGCTGTTTCAAAACCATCCATTTTAGGCATCATAATATCTAAAATGATAATATCTGGGTGAAATTTAGGAAAAGCTTTTACAGCTTCTTCACCATTTTTTGCCCATTCAACATCTAATTCTTTTACTTCTGTGAAGTAATCTTTTAGGAGCGTTCCTAAAGTTAAGTCATCTTCAACTAATAATACTTTCATAATAGCGGCAAATATAATATAAATTCAGAACCTTTTCCTTTCTCGGAAAAAATTTTAACGAATCCTTTGTGTGCTTCAATGATATTTTTTACAAAATACAATCCAAGTCCAAATCCTTTTACATCGTGCACATTTCCTTTAGGCACTCTATAAAATTGTTCAAAAATATGATTTTGTTCGTCTATTGTCAAGCCATCACCAAAATCTTTAACAGAAATTTCAATAAATTGTTGATTTTGTGAAATTTTTAACATTATTTTATCATTTTCGTTTTTAATACCATATTTGAATGCATTATCCAAAAGGTTTTGAATAGCTTGATTTAACAAAAATTTGTCTCCATAATAATCAAAATCTTTTACAAGTTTCTCTACTTGAAAATCAACATTTTTTTCATTTGCTAATAAATAAAAGGGGTTGCTAACCTCTTCCATTAACTGATTTAATGAAAAATACTCCCTTTGAACTTCAAAAGATTCTTTTTGCCATTTGGCTGCCTGAAGAATTTTTTCTACTAAGTTTTGTAATTTCTTATTTTCTGATTGGATTAAGTCTAAATATTTTTTTCTCAATTCTGATTTTTCATTTACTTTGGGCTCATTTAACATTTGGCTTGCCAAAAATATAGAAGCTATTGGAGTTTTTAACTCATGTGTCATATTATTGATAAAATCATTTTTTACTTCTGTAATCTTCTTCTGTTTTTGATATTTTCCTAAGGTCTGAAAATAAATATAAATGATTACAGACAAAATAATAAGTGTAAGTAAAGCCTCAAAGAGGGTACTAAATATAAATTTACTATGAATATTAGGGAAATATAAATACATAACAGGAATTTGACCTATTCTTTTTTCTGGGTAAAGAAGAATTTGAAATATCATTATTCTTTCATCTGGTAAGTCAAGAAAATTCTTGGTTTGATGATAGGTTTTATTTTGACTTTTTAAGGAGAACTCAAAATCTTGTTTTATACCCACATCCTCTAAATTTAATTTGAGGAGGTTATAAATTTCTATATAGCTTAATAATACATCATCAGAAAGCATTTTGAGTTCCAAAAATAAATCTCTAATTTGTTCATGATTGGAAAATTGTGAAGATTTGAGCCAATGATCCAAATCATATTGATAAATAGGTAGTTTTTTAGAAATCTTTTTGATTTGAATTTTTTTGTAGTCATTTCTAAACCCGTAAAGTGCTTTTTTTACGTTCAATTCAAATTGTTCTTGCTTATATTCATAGTTTGCATACAACCAATAAATTTGAAGTAAAGTAATGGATACCAATGCAAAAACCATGATATATTGAGTAGATAAAATTTTATATTTTTTCATCGTTTAATAAGCTTAACAAACCCTCAGGATAACCCACATCTACTAAATATAACCCATAAGGAAGTACATTCATCTTGGCTTTTTTCCTGTCTTGACTTTCAATGATTTCTACAAACTCTGGAATGGATATTTTCCCTTTTCCTACCTCTAACATAGTACCAACAATTCCACGTACCATACCTCTTAAAAAACGATTTGCTTGTATATGAAACTCTAAAATGCTATGATTGATTTTCCATTCAGCAAAGTGAATATCACAAAAATACGTTTTATTATCAGCATTTGACTTACAAAATGAGGCAAAATTTTTAAAGTTTAGCAATTGTTGTGCAGCTTCTTGCATTTTTTGTATATCTAATTGATAGGAGACAAACAAAGCTCTTTCTATTTCAAAAGGACTTTTTTTAAAGCAAATTCTATATAAATACCTTCTAAAAGTTGCATCAAAACGGGCATGAAATTCAGGTATAGTTTTATAAATGTCCAAAATAGAAATAGAGTAAGGTAAAATTCCATTAATGGCGTGAATAATTTTGGTGTTTAACTTTTTGGTACAATCAAAATGGGCAAATTGAGCGGTTGCATGCACCCCTGTATCCGTCCTACCTGCACCTAAAATGCTGATTTTCTCTCTTAAAACTATAGATAAAGCCTTTTCAATTTCTTCTTGCACCGTAATGGCATTTTCTTGGATTTGCCAACCCTTGTACTTCATACCATCGTATGCTATTTTAAGAACATAACGATATTTTTCGTTTGTATTTTCAATAATTTGCATTTCTTCTTTGACAGTCCATTACAGCATAACTTGCCATATTTACGATTTCATCAACACTGCTTCCCAATTGTAAAATATGAATGGGTTTATTTAAACCCAGTAAAATAGGTCCAATTACAGAAGCATTTGCCAATTCTTGAACCAACTTGTACCCAATATTTCCAGAGTTTAAATCAGGAAAAATTAACACATTCGCACCTTGTTGAGCTAAATCACTAAAAGGAAATCGCTCTTGCAGTAAATCTGGTCTTAAAGCAAAATTGGCTTGAAGTTCTCCATCTATAATCCACTGAGGATATTTTTGTTTTAAAATTTCAACAGCTTTAATCACTTTTTGAACTGCTACATTTTTTCTATTACTTCCAAAATTTGAGTAACTTAAAAGAGCTATTCTGGGTATGATTCCTAGACTTTGAACAGCTTCAGCAGTTAATCTTGTAATTTCTACTAATGTATCAACCTGAATATTTTCATCACGATTGATAGTAGTATCAGCAAAAAATAAAGTTTCTTTTTTCATTTGGATAATATGCATACCAGCCAAATGCTGAACTCCTTCTGCCAAACCAATAATTTCAATAGCTGGAACAGTTGTTTTTGCATAATTGGTCGTTAAACCGGATAGCATTGTATCGGCATAACCTAATTCCACCATCATCACTCCAAAATAATTCCTTTCTTTCATCAACTTAAATGCATCTAACTGGCTAACTCCTTTTCTACAACGTTTTTTCCAATATATATCCCCAAATTCTTTTAGTTTTTGAGTTTCTTGTCTAGGATCAATCATTTCAACATCTTGTAAGTCTAATTCATATTCTTGAATTTTATTACGAATTTCATGGACATTCCCTAACAAAATTGGGATTCCAATACCCTCATCTTTAATGATTTGAGCAGCTTTTAAGATTTTGTAATTATCAGCTTCTGCAAATACAATTTTTTTAGGTGCTTTTTTGGCTCTTTCTCCTATACCTCTTATCAATTGATTAGAAATTCCTAACCTATTCATTAACTCCTCACGATATTTATCCCAATTTGTAATAATATTTTTAGCAACTCTTGTTTCAATTGCTGCTTTAGCAACAGCTATAGAAATTTCTGTGATTAATCGAGGATCATTGGGTTTGGGAATCAAATATTCTTTACCAAAAACCATATTTTTTCCACCATAAGCCTGAATAACAATTTCAGGAACTGGTTCATGAGCCAATTTTGCTAAAGCCTTTACGGCTGCTAATTTCATTTCATCATTAATTTCTGTTGCTCTAACATCTAATGCACCCCTAAAAATATAAGGAAAACCTAAAACATTATTGACTTGATTAGGAAAATCTGAACGTCCTGTAGCTACAATTACATCTTTTCTTGCGGCGATTGCATCAGGGTAAGAAATTTCAGGGTCTGGATTTGCCATAGCAAACACTATAGGTTGAGATGCCATGCTTTGTATCATCTCTTGGGTTATCCTATTAGCCACTGATAAACCAATAAAGACATCAGCATTTTTCATAGCATCTGCCAAAGTGATTACATCAGTACGTTCTGTAGCATAAACTTTTTGAAATTCTTTGATATTTTCACGATTTTTATGAATAACTCCTTTACTATCAAATAAAAGTACATTTTGAGGTTTTAAACCTAATTTGCAATATAAATTTAAACAAGCAATAGAAGCTGCACCAGCTCCACTAACAACCACTTGAATGTCTTCTATTTTTTTATTCACTAGTTCTAAAGCATTGATAAGACCAGCGGCAGAGATAATCGCAGTTCCGTGTTGGTCATCATGCATAATAGGAATTTTTAATTCTTGTTTTAATCGTTTTTCAATTTCAAAACATTCTGGGCTTTTAATATCCTCTAAATTTATCCCCCCAAAAGTAGGCTCTAAAGCTTTTACTACTTGAATAAAAGTTTCTACATCAGGTGCATTTACTTCAATATCAAAAACATCTATATCAGCAAATTTTTTAAACAAAACGCCTTTACCTTCCATCACAGGCTTTGAAGCTTCAGGACCAATATTTCCTAATCCTAAAACCGCTGTACCGTTGGTTATTACAGCTACTAAATTTCCTTTAGCCGTATAATGATAAACCTTTTCTACATTTTGTGCAATTTCTCTACAAGGTTCGGCAACTCCAGGGGAATAAGCTAAAGATAAATCTCTTTGTGTAGCAACAGATTTTGTAGATATTACCTCTATTTTCCCTTTTCTTCCGCTACTATGATATTCTAAAGCATCTTCTTTCTTGATGGTATTATTTTTCATTACTTTTTTTTACAAAGCTATAAAATTTTTTTATACTAAAAAATTGCTAATTTTGTTCAAAGTTTGAACTCAAAAATTTTTTTCAATGCAATGGTTTGAAAATTGGTTTGATACCCATTATTATAAAATTCTTTATCAACATAGAAATGACGAAGAAGCCCAATTATTTATTCTTAACTTATTCAAGTTTATTCCTTTAAATTCTGAAGATTGGATTTTAGACTTAGCTTGTGGTCGTGGTAGGCATGCCAAATTCATTCATCAATTAGGATATAAAGTATTGGGTATAGATTTATCCAAAGAATCTATACTTGAAGCCAAAAAGTTTGAGAATCCTCATCTACAATTTGAAGTTCAAGACATGAGATATTTTCAATTACCAATTCAATTTCAACTCATTATGAGTTTGTTTACTTCTTTCGGATATTTTGAAAATGATGATGACAATTTACACGTTCTAAAAAAAGTTTATGAACATCTCTTACCCAAAGGGTATTTTATTTTGGATTTTTTTCACTCGGAATGGGTATTAAAACATTTAGTACCTCACGAAACCAAATTATTGAATAACATTTATTTTGAAATTCATAAGTATGTTGAAAATCAAAAAATTGTAAAAAAAATTTTCATTGCTGATGGAAATCAAGAGTTTACATTTTACGAAAAAGTCAATCTTTTCACTCCTAAAGATTTGCAAAACAGGTTAGAAAAAACAGGTTTTAAAATCATCAATCAATTCGGCAATTATGAACTTCAATCCATAAACCCAGAAAGTACTAGAGTTATATTTTTATCACAAAAAGCATAATACAAGCCAATTTACTTATATTCAAAACTCTTAAAGAAATCCAGTACAGGATTCACTTCGCTGTCCCAATATTGGTAATCATGTTTTGCTTTTTCTTCCAAGTGATAAATGATTTTTAAATCTGGAGCCACTTTTTGTATATGTTGATATAAAATTTCGGATTGATTAAAGGGTATTACTGGGTCTAATTTACCATGACCAATGTAAATAGGAGTATAAAAGTTTTTCATTAAATGAATTACATTATCATGTTTTTTCCATCTATCAGGAAAATTATTTAAGCTACCGTAAAAACCATTCATGACACCATCTTGTGGAATTAAAGTTTGGTCATAGTCACCCGATAAAGCCGCAACCGCTCTAAATAAATTAGGCAAATCTAAGGTAACTAATACAACTCCTCTAGCACCAGTAGACAAACCTAAAATGAAATTATTTTCTTTTTCAGTCAAAATTTGATATTCATTTTGTAAATGAGGAAATAATTTTTCAGTGAGCCATTTTCTTGTTGGGTAAATTAACCAGTCTTTGCGTGTTTCTGGATAATTTTGAGATTGATAGGTACTTTTACCCATTTCAGGCATAATCAAACGATAGCCTCTTGATAAGGCTTTTTTACAGACACTAGATTTTAAACACCAGTCTTCTTTGGGAAAATTCCAACCTTGCAACAAAACTAAATTTCCTTTAATGGGAATGCTATCTGCTGGTAAAGCAATATCGCATTTATGACCGTCTATAATAATGGTTTGGTATTTCTTTAAAGGAATCTGAGCATAAATAGCACTACAAAAAATTAAAAACCCAAAAAATATTTTCATTTCGGTTGAAATTGAAGCAAAAAACTATCTAATTCACGAACTTTTTGAAGAGCATCTTCTTTGGGATTATCTTCTACAGGATTCATTTTAGAATGAATTCCATAATAAGTTTTATCAATCACTTTATATTTATCGGTATAAAACAAAGCATAACTAATTTTACTGTTCCAAGGTCTCAATGAAAAAACAACTTCTGGAAGCACATACTTTCCTGATTCTAATTCTTTGACAGGATATGCTGAAAATATTCTTAATTCTTTCTTGTTAGAAGTTATATGCCAACCTAGCTCTTTAACTTTTGATTGAATCTTTTGTAATACTGTGTCTGTATCTAGGTCAGAAATTTGAATTTCAATATTATGCTTATCAGCATATAGTTTTGCCTCTTCTAAAGAATTAAAAATTTTGAGAACTTGGTAAGATTTTAATATTCCTTCATGTTCTATCATTGGAGATGCAAGCATAGGATTTACCGTAAAATCTAATAACATGTATTGGTATTGAAAAACTTCTTGACATTTTTTACAGTTTAGAAGTCCTTTTTGGCAGTGAATGAACGGACTTCTTAGAATTACTTGATTTTGAGCGTTTAGCATATTGAAAAAAAATAAAATAAAAATATAAAAAATTTTAAATCGTTGATATTGCATGGTGAAAAAAATTAGGGTTATTCTAAAACTATAAATAATCTTTAATCTTGATGTTTAATAAATTTTCAATTTGATCGTCAGAATACATTTTTCGTAAATTTTGAATAGCCATTTTTAATTTTAATCGTTCTTCTTCTGCCTTTTTCTTTTCTTCCTCAACCCTCTTCTTTTCTTCTTCTAATAACTTATTTTTCTCCTCTAATTTCATTTGTAACTCTTCATGGCTTTCTTCTCTTATCCTCAACTCATCTAAAAAATCATCTTCTACATCCATTTGCCTTTGAGTTTCTACATCTTTGGAAATG
>CAZBPK010000073.1:0-34177 GCA_964493765.1 uncultured Bacteroidia bacterium
TTACTGTTCTTTCTCCTTCACTCACTTTCCTCCTACGTCCTCTTCTTCATTTGTTCTTCAAGATAAGGCGCACACCGGGATCTATACAGTTTAGCTAGTCAGCAGCGTCAGATTTGTATAAGCGAAAGGGATAATACTCAAAAAACTTTTTAACTTTTTCTTCGGCGTCAGGAGCCTGTCTAATATATTCTTCAGTGTTCTGATTGAAAACATTGTATCTGAATTGGAACCCATCTAAAGAAGTCTGAACAGAAAAGTTAAAACCTTGTTTGGTACTTTCTTTGGTGCTGGTATCTATACCACTGAAATCAAATTTCAGGATTCTGTAACTACTCCTTAACGGCGTGGGATTTTGTCCGATATAATATTTACCGAAAAGTTTTTCAAATTTATGTTTTTGGTTGATGTCGTAGTAATATTCTAAAATAGAGAGCCAAAGGCTCTTGCCGAATCTGCGGGGACGTAAAAAAGAGACCTTTTTATCTTTTTCATTTTCAAGTTTTTCTATGTATTTTGTTTTATCAACAAAAACGAAATCGTCTCTGACTAGTTCTTCAAAATTACTAATACCATAAGGAAAAAATACTTTGTTTTTCATAGTTCAAAAATACAGAAAAATTCAATCATTTTACTGTTTAAACCATTAAAACCTATTTTTCTATTTGCTTCCATGGTAGTCACAAAACAACATGGAGAACTACCTTTTGGGTAATTCTCCATGTATCTAACCAAAATCTTTAATTCAAATTGAATTCAATTTCTTTTTTATTACCATTTTTTGCAGCTACTTCCTCACAATTTAATTCGTTGATTTTTAATTCCATTGTTACTCGGTCTACTTGCACTAAGACTAATCGAAAAGGAACTTTATCGGGAAAAGAAAAAGTGTGGTAATCATCTCTTTCTAGTTTATAATGGGTATGAGCATTTAATTCATCACAAGTAAGGTGTAATTCAGATTTTTTATCTTTCAAATTTTTAAATTTTACAGTATATTTTATTAATGGTTTATTTAGGTTTGCAAATCTATCACAATTGTAAAAATGACTATAACTTTCAAATAGCTTAAAACTATAGAATGACAATGAGTCACTGATGATTTTAGTTATTTCCTCTTCAGTTATTGAAGTATCAAATTTTTTGATGGTATTCGTTTTTTGATATCTATCCAAGGAGTCTAGCATAGCGAAAGTAATGGTATCGGAATCAAATGTGTTTTTAAGATAATCTTTATAGTTTTGAAGGGCTTTTTTTAATACTTGATTTTTTTGAAGCATCATTTCTTGGTTTTGGGAGCTAGATTTTATATATTTTTCATAAGCTTTCATGAACATTTTGACACTGTCTACACTGGATTTATGAATTTTTTCAGTTTGGGCATCGTTTGCATTCTCAAACTTATTAGGATCATAATACCATTCCCCTTCTAATTTAAAGTCCCTAATCATTAACATAAAGAGCTTAAAATCTTCATATTTTTTACGTAATAAATCTTTATCAGTAGTTTTTCCATATTTTTTTAAATCTTCTGTAGTTTTTTGAAGATCGTCTTCATCAGAAACTTGGTCTGGTTTTTCGGCTAATTTCCAGTTAATAGGTCCATTAGGGGAATCGGGGGTGTTTTCTCCGACAAATAATTTCATGTCTTTATCTTTTTTAGGGGTAGGAATCATTAAATCTAATCCTACTTCAGGGTTGATTTTAAGTTTTTTATTGCCTTGTCTTGCCTCAATGAAGAAAGTTCCTCCCGTAGATAGCATTTTGCCATCAGACATGGTAGAAATTCCTGATTTAATAAAATCAGACATGGTTATGACTTCCCCTAATTCAATTTCTACTTCCCCTTTTACTGGAGTTCCGTCTTCATAAAGAAAACTGTTGGGTTCTATTTTTAAGATAGTACCTTTTTTCCCTACTACAAATTCGGGTTTATCGAGTTTCACTTTAAAGGTTTGGGTGCCTACTAATTTTCTTACTCTTTCATAAGGATCGTTAGAAGCAAACAAAGCCCATACTTCTTTTTTTTCATTTTTATCTTTATCTGAATTTTCAGACACAGAACTTTTACAGGAAAATAATCCTAATAAAACTAAAATTTGAACTAAATTAAACCATTTTTTAAGCATATTATTTGGGAATTAAAATCATTTATTAATGATAAACGATTGTTAAAGGTAAACTTATCAAGTAAGAATTTCTGAATTTTGGGTAAAAAATATTTTTTTGTTCAACAAAAGGTAAGCGTGAGGGATGCGAAGGGCTAGGCACTGCCTTTTGACTGAAAGGAAAAAGGATTGCTGAAACGAAGTGAAACCCGTAGCATACCGACCCGTAAGGGGCACGCCCAAATCACAATTGGAAAAGATATAAAATTTCAATAAAATATCTTAACTTTGCGAAATTAATATCTAAAAAGTGAGTTTAGAGCATCACGGAAATGCAGAAATGCAGTTTGAACAGCAGTATTTGAATGCAAAAAACTATATAATTCCTTGGATTGAAAGTTATAAGAAATTGAATTCTGAAACCCAAGTGATGGATATAGGTTGCGGGGAAGGTGGCGTTTTAAAAGCATTTTTAGAAAAGGGTTGTAAAGGATTAGGAGTGGATTTAAGCCCAGAACGTATTGAAAACGCCAAAAGTATTCAATTAGAAGCAGTTCAGAATGGACAATTGCAGTTTCTTGCCAAGAATATTTATGATTTTTCTCCTGAAGAATATCATCAATGGGATTTAATCATTTTTAAAGATAGTATTGAACATATTCCTAATCAAGAAAAAATTATTGAATATTGTAAGAACTTTCTAAAGCCCGATGGAATGATTTTTTTGGGGTTTCCTGCGTGGAGAATGCCTTTTGGGGGTCATCAACAAATTTTGCCCTCAAAGTTTTGGTCAAAACTTCCTTATTATCATTTACTTCCCATGCCATTGTACAAAGCTTGTTTAAGAATGGCTACAAAAGATAGTGGTTACATCAATGAATTGGTGGAAATCAAAACGTTAGGTTTATCTACTACCCAGTTTGAGAAGATTATAAGAAATAGCGGGTATTCAATGGTAGCAAGGAAATTGTGGTTGATTAATCCGATTTATGCCTATAAATTTGGTATGAAACCCAGAATATTGCCAAAATGGATTGAATTAGCAGGATCATTAAGGGATTTTGTAACTACTACTGCCTTTTATTTAATACAGCCTGATGTATGAATATCAGAAAAGTTTTTTCACATGCTGCAATTTATGGAATAAGTTCTATTCTGGGGAGAGTATTGAACTGGCTTTTAACGCCACTGTATATCAATATTTATCCTCCTGATGAATATGGAATTTTATCGGATTTATATGGATTTTCATTTTATTGGGCTGTTATTTTAACATTTGGTCAAGAAACTTCGTTTTTTAGGTTTGGAACAGATAAAAGCCATTTTCGGAATTATTATAGCAGTGCATTTAGTCATGTTTTGTTTTTTTCGGTAATATTTTTAGTTATTTTTGGTTTGAACTATGGATTTTTTGCGGATTGGTTAGGTTATAAAGGAAGAGAAAGTTTATTTTTATGGCTATTGGGAATTATTTTTTGCGACGCTTTAGCATCTATGCCATTAGCGAAATTAAGGTATGAAGAAAAATCCTTTCATTTTGCAAGTATTTCTTTACTCAATATTGTTATCACAATTATTCTCAACTTAATTCTTGTATTATGGTTAAAACAGCCCATTGAAGCAGTTTTTTGGGCAAATTTTTTAGCCAGTTTTATTCGTTTGATGATGAGTTTGTATGGAAATTTACCAGATTTTTATATTCCACGAGAACCCTATTTCAAGCAGATGATTAAGTTTGGAAGTTTTGTAATGTTAGCTGGGCTTTTTAGTGCTATTAATGAAAATATGGGTAGAAATCTCATAATTCGTCTTTGGGAAGATGGAAAATATTGGAATGGTGTTTCTTATACTGCTAAGGCATTAAATGGTATTTATTCCGCCAATTATAAATTTGGTATGTTCATTGCCTTAATGACCCAAGCTTTTCGTTACGCAGCTGATCCTATCATGCTAAAAAATTCGGAAGACAAGGATTCGCCTCAGTTTTATGCACGTGTGTTTTATTTCTATACTACTGCAAACTTAATTATGTATTTAGCAATTAGTGCTTTTATTGATGAAATTGCCAAATTTAATTTTTGGGGTTTTACTAATTTTTATTTAGTACATCCAAATTATTGGAGTGGTCTTGTCATTGTTCCACATATACTTTTAGCCAATGTGATGCTAGGAGCATTTTTGAATCTTTCTATTTGGTACAAAGTAATTAAAAAAACTCATTTCGGCTTATGGATTAGCTTAGTAGGAAGTATTTTAACCTTAGTAATTAATATTCTTTTTATTCCTAAATTCGGATTTGTTGCTTCAGCTTATGGAACTTTACTTTGTTATACCTGTATGGCTGTTCTATGCTATTTCTTAGGACAAAAATACTATCCTGTGCCTTACCCTATTAGAAATATTTTGGCTTATTTATTGGTTTCAACGTTTTTGATTTTCCTCAGCCAAAATTTACCCAATACCTTTTTAAGTTCAATATTAAAAATAGGTTTTGTTGGAATTTTTATTTATGGAATAAAATTAGACTATGACAGAAATCTGAAAACTCAATGGAAAAAAAATTAGGGTGTAAGGAAATTTCCATACTCCCTAAATGATTTTTTTAAACTAAAATGTTATGTTATCTCAATAAAGTTATGGTACCAGTTTTTTTGAATTTATTTTGATTGGGTTTTCTTAACTCAATGATATAGGTATAAACACCATCAGGAACTTCATTACCGTTTTTGTTTTTTCCATTCCAACCTTGTGATACATTTTCAGATGTAAAAATAGGTGCACCCCATCGGTCATAAATTTTAAAACTTACCAATTCATAGCCTTCTACTCTAGGTAAAAACCAATCATTTACACCATCGCCATTAGGAGTAAAAACATTTGAAATTTCAAACTCTTCTAAATCAACAGTAATAGAATCAGAAATCCATAAAGAAGAACAACCTAAAGAGTCTGTTACAATCAAAGTGATAATATATTTACCGGGTGTATTATATTGAAAAACAGGATTTTGCTGATTGGAAGTTTGACCATTGCCAAAATTCCAATTCCATGCAACGGCTCCAAGAGTTCTATCGTTTAGGAAAAATTTAGCTTGGCTAACCAAAACACGAACTGGAGGGTTGGGCTGTATAGATACATTGGTTTGTAATGTATCTTTCACAGTAATAATTTTTATATCTGTACAATTTTGATAAGAATAAATAACAGGGAAACTGCCTATTCCAGTAATATTGGCATCAAACAAATCTCCAATCACACCATTTCCAGACCAAGTTCCTCCATTTGGATACCCTTCTAATAAAATCATTGAAGCACGACAAATCCCCGTATCCAAGCCTGCATTTACAGGATTTGTCCAGACGTTAATACTTTGTTTTGAAGATGTACAACCATTCAAAATGCTTTCTACATAATAGACTTGATTTTGGAAGATAGCTGGAGTTGGATAGTTATTTCCAATAAAAATTGGGGTTTGCAAATTGGAGGCTTCATACCATAAAATAGTGGAATTTGGGTTACTTATAGCAGCGAGTAGTAAAGAATCTCCTCTACAAACGGTTGTATCTTTAACAATGGATAGGTTAGGAATTGGATTAACATTCACTTGATAAATGGAACGTAATGCAGAAGTACAATTATTGGTAACGGTTTCAATATAATATGTTATAGAATCGGTTAATATTGGGGTTGTATAAACATAACCATTCAAGAAAGGTATTCCACCTTGAGGTTGTGTGTACCACAATAAAGTACTATTCATTACGCTATCTAAAGCAATATTTATAGAATTACCTGTACAAATGGTGGTATCATGGTTAGAAATAGTCTGTGGTAAAGGATTAACAATTATAGGAATAGTTGCTCTTACAGAGAAACAGGTGTCTAAAACAGCTTCTAAATAATAGGTGGTGTTAGAAAATAAAGGGGGAGTTGTAAAAGAATTAGCAATTAAAAACGGAGTTCCACGAACTGGTACATCATACCATTGGTAGGTTAATCCAGCAATAAGATTAGGGATAATGGTTATGCTGTCACCTTCACATATTACAAATGATTGATTAAAAGTAGGCGGAGAAGGAAAAACATTAATTTTTACTTTTACACGGTTAGAAAAACAACCATTCAAATAAGCAGCAACATAAACACTATCATCTAAAACATAAACAGGAGTTTGAAAACTATCAGCAATAGCAATAGGAGTGGTACTTGTTTCTTTGGAATACCAGTAAAAAGTTTCTCCCATGTTGATTTGAGGGTAAACTACAATAAAGTTCCCCGGACAAATAGTGATTGGAGCTACAATAGGATCTGGTGGTAACGGTTTCGTTTTTATGGACACAGGATTTCTTGATGAAGTACAGCCATTTGCAACTACCTCTACATAAAAAATAGTATCAGAAATGATAGCACCTGAAGTAAATGGATTTCCACTAAATATAGGTGATCCTCCGGTACTTCTATTATACCAAACCAAAGTTTGATTAGGTGCAGGATTTCCATTGATTGTTACATTGCTACCCAAACAAACAGTGTCTTCGGGCAAATTTACAGCATTAGGAATTGGAGTTACTACCACATTAATAGGAACCCGTGAAGAAGTACAACCTGAGAGTATGGCTTCAACGTAAAAAGTGGTGTCTTGATTTAAAAGACCTGTAACCAGCGGATTACCAATTTGTATAGGTGTACCACCGGTTGCAACATTAAACCAACGAATGGTTGAACCCAGATTGGAATTAGCAAATAAAACCGCTGGGAAACCTGCACATACATTAGGAATATTTACCACTGGGTCTGTAGGAATAATGTTTACATTAACTGTTTTCCTTGTAGATGTACAGCCATTGAGTACTGCTTCTACATAGTACATAGTATTTGAACTTAAAGTTGGAGTTGTGAAATTGCTACCGGTAAATAATAAGTTTCCTCCAGACGGAGCGTCATACCATATAAAAGTTGCACCAGAAGGAGCAGTTGCGATCAAATTAGCAGTACTATTTTTACATATATTAACATCGTTTACAGAAGGTTGGGCTGGTAAAGGTCTAACAGTAACAATAACGGGCTTTCTAGAAGAAGTGCAGCCATTTAAAATAGTTTCTACATAATATGTTGTATTGGTAGTTAAATTAGGAGTGGTAAAATTATTGGTGCCTACAGGTACTCCACCAGTTGCAACTGTAAACCATCTAAAGGTAGCTCCGGTAGGTTGAGTTGGCGAAAAACTTACATTGGAACCCAAACAAATTGAAGTATCATTTACATTAGCTAAAGCAGGTTGCGGATTAACATTTACGGTAACTGTTGCTCTAGAAGAAGTACAACCATTCAAAATCCCTTCTACATAGTAGGTAGTTGTGCTGGATAAAACGGGTGTATTATAAGGATTCCCAACAAAAAATGGAGTTCCTCCTGAAGGAACAGAAAACCAACGAATTACAGTTCCATTTGGAGCCGTAGCATTTAGTGATACACTTGAATTTGCACAAATGGTTGTACTGGCTACATTCGGAATAGGGTTATTCACTAATGCAGTTAATGGAATCCGGGTTGAGGTACAATTATTTGCAACTGCTTCTACATAAAATGTTGTATTACCTGTTAAGGGTGGTGTATTAAATGGATTCCCTGTAAACAATGGAGTTCCTCCTGAAGATACATTATACCATAAAAAAATGGAGTTTGTTGGGTTTGTACTAGCCGTCAATGTTCCTGATTGTCCAATACAAACTGTATTAGAAACTCCTGTTGGCATTTCGGGTCCATGCACAACATTTACGTTTACAGGTATTCTATTGGAAGTACAACCATTCACTACCGATTCTACATAATATGTTACAGAAGTGGTTAATATGGGGGTATTGTAAGTGTAGCCATTAAAAAAGGGTGTTCCTCCTATTGGAACATTATACCATTGAATATTTCCACCCGTGGGTGCTGTTACAATTAACGTGCCCGTATTTCCTATGCAAACGGTAGGAACAGTTACAGTAGGCTGTGGGGGAGTTCCATTGACCGTAACAGTAACCGTTCTTCTGGTAGAAGTGCATCCATTTTCAATAGCTTCCACGTAATAGGTTTGATTGGAGGTTAAAGGAAGGGTAGTATAAGGATTTCCTACAAAAAATGGGGTACCTCCTGTAGCAACATTATACCAATGAAAACTAGAAGTAGTGGGGTATGTAACATTCAAAGTTGCTGTAGATCCTGAACATATCGTTTGATTAGAAACTATTGGTTGGTCAGGACCAACGGTTACAATGACTGGTGTTCTAGAAGATGTACAAGACCCTAAAACTGCTTCCACGTAATAGGTCCTTGAAGTAGATAAACTAGGAGTTACAAACGTGTTTCCTGTAAATGTTGGAGTTCCACCTATTGCTACTGTGAACCATCTATAGGTTACACCAGAACCGCTCCCTGATGCAGTCAATGTTGCAGAAGTATTGGGACAAATAAACACATTACTTACAGTTGGTGCTGGAGGAGTAGGATTTACTGTTACTGTTGAAGTAGCTCTGGAAGATGTACATCCGTTTACTACTACTTCCACAAAATATTGTGTAGTGTTGTTTAAGGCAGGTGTTGTAAAAGAATTACCCGTATGAATAGGTATTCCACCAGGATTTTGTGAAAACCAAATGTAAATCGCTCCAGAACCACCGCCGCTAGCATTCAATGTAGTTGTTCTTCCTGAACAAATGGTGGGGTTATTTACGTTGGGCGGATTAGGTGTATTCACAATTGTAATATTTACTTGTCTTCTTGTGGCAGAAGTACAACCATTTAAAACACTTTCAACAAAATATGTAGTATTGCTAGATAATGGTGGAGTTACAAAGGTAGTTCCTGAGGAAATAGGAGTTCCACCCGTTGCTTGATTATACCATACAAAAGTTGCACCCGAGGGTGCTGTAGGGGTCAAACTTGCAGAAAGTCCACTACAAACCGTTTGATTACTAATAGTTGGAGCAGTTGGAATGGGATTCACCGTTAAGGTAATAGCAATTCTTTCTGTAGTACATAAATTACTTATTCCTTCAACATAATATGTGGTAGTTTGAGTAAGTGAAGGGGTATTAAAATTGGTTCCTGAAAATATAGGGTTACTACTATTGGGTGAGGAATACCAAAAATAAGTAGCTCCACTGGTAGGATTATTGACACTTAAATTAAAGGTTGCAGGGCTACATGCTGCATTAGGTGTATTGACTTGAGGATTAGGTAAGCAACAAATCACTGAAGGAAAAGTAACTGGTAAATCTAACGCACAAGCGTTGCTATTATAAGCTCCTATTTCTCCATCTGCAAAAGTTTTAATACTTACGGAACAATTAGTGGTTCCTGCATTACAAGCATTAGAATTTTTTACTTTTAATTGAAAACAAACTTGCCATGTTAAATTATTTACAGAACAAAATGGATAATTGGAATCCCCAAAACTATTATTGGGATTAGTAGGAGATGGTGAACAATTGGTTGTAGTAGAATTAATTGTATTTAAAAAATACCAGCCGGCTTGCAATGGGGAATTCGGAGGGTAAGAACCAGTTATGTTATTGTAGTTAACAATACCTGAACTAAACCAACTCCATGAACCTGCTGGTTGATTGGCACAAGGGCAACCTCCTCCACAGCTACTAATAAAACCAGCAGTTTGAAGTGGATTGGTTACATGGGGTTCCCCAACAGGATTAAGAAAACTTGGATCCCAACAATCCCCAAAAGTAGGAACAATTCCTTGTAAATAATTACATCCATTTTGGTTAAATTGTGTAATGGTATAACAAAATGTTACTAATTCATCTGGTAAAAAGGGTCCTGTTAATGGTGAACCTTTAGAGGTTTGTGTTACCACCAAATTACTGTTCAGATTGCAAAGATTGGAATTCAAATTAGGAGTAATACATAAATTAAAATTCCCTTGATTTCCATTATCATCAGCTATTGCTACATAATATGTAGTATTCGGTTGTACCATTACAGAATTTGCTGTTACATTCCCGTTACTTCCTTTCTTACAAAAAATTACGTTGAAATTATTACAGTTTGAGGTTGAAAAAATGCTAAAATAAGGACTATTCAATTGAGGACTGCTCATATTAATGTTTAGAGAAGTTACTTGATTAGGGGTTGTAAATTGATACCAAGCAACAGGTCTATTCATATCAAAGCAATGACTCCCAATAAAATCAGGACCTAGAATAGCTCCTGTATTACAATCAGAAACACATAAAGTTTGATTCGCAGTTAAGTTTAATAATTCAGCTTGAGAGCAAGTCTGATTATCGGTACAATTTTGAGAAAATACAGAATTTTCACAAAATAAAATGCAAGCAAAAATGACAATTTTTATAATAAAATCAGCGTTCATAAAACCATGCTAATTTAGTAAAATTAAGAATACCTGTGCATAAACGAAAAAAATTTTTTTTTATTGGATTTGTAATGAAATTTTTTACTCCAATTAAAAAAACTATTTCTAAATTATTGCTAATGAACGTAATATATTATTTTAAAAATTTAGAGTATCACTAGAAAATTTAAAACTCTGAATTTTGAAAGAGTTTTTATTTAGTTGGGTTTTATAATTTTAATCCTAGAGTAACATAAAAAGCTCTACCCTCTGATGGCAAAATACCCGGACCAGGATAGCCTTCTGCTCTACGTGTAAAATACATTCTATTGAATAAATTGTTATTTGTGATGGTAATTAACCATTTTTTTGCGATATAAGAAGCAGATGCATCCCAAACGATGTATGAAGGAATAACGCCTGTAATACCTGTGGGGCTGTTTTTGGCATTGGTAGCATCTGTAAATTGCTCACTTACAAAAGTATGCTGAAGTGTGATTTTTAAATGTTTATAAGCCCATTGCAAACCTGAACGAGATGTCCATTGAGGTACAAATTCAACTCTTTTCCCTTGAACACTTTTAAAAGGTGATTTTAAATAATACGCTTCTATCCACGAAAAAGATTGAAATACGGTGATATCCCAAGGCTTATCTAACCAAAAAGTTTTTAAAATGTTCCATGCCACAAAACTTTCCATTCCATAATTGCGTGAATCGGCGATATTGGTTCTTAAGCGAATGATATTGAATTGGTCATCAACTTTTAAAATGGTCCCAATACGATTTTTGTAACTTAAATAAAACCATGAAACATCAAAAGATAAGATATTTTTGTAATTTCCACGAAATCCAAAGTCAGCATTATAGCCTTGAATATCTTTGATGTTAGGATCTACTTGGAAATTAGGGTTTGCTACGCGTATATCGTTGAAGTTGATACCAGCATAGTTTTGAGATATATTTCCATATAATTGAATATCTTGGGTAATATAAAAATTGGTTCCAAGCCCGAATAAAGGAAAACTCCTAGGTAAAATTTTATTTTCATGAAATTTTTCGGGTCTTAATAAAACTCTGTAATAGCCATGGGCTTCGGTTTGTATCCATTCCCAACGTACACCTGGCGTGATAGACCATTTCGGAGTAACAAAAATAATATTTTCAGCAAAAGCAGCAAAATTATATGAAGGTAAACGAAAATCGGAATTTTCTAAATTTTCGGGATTTAAATAGTAAAAATCGGGTTGTGAAGAATTATTCGCATAACCTTGTTTTCGGTGCGTATTACCATGATAAGCCCTTATTCCAGTTAGCATCATTGATTTCATTTTACCTACTTGATAAGCATTTTTGTATTTTAATTCAAAACCCCAATTGTTATAATCATCACTTAAAAGTGTGCGATAATCTTTATAATCGTTTTGATTAGGTGGAATTAAATTTCCCAAACTAGATCTTTGAGCAATCATTCCAAAAGTATTTAATAAAAAGGAGTTATGGGAATTGAAATCATATTGAATTTGTAAATTAGAAATGAGCCAGTTCGTAGAAAACCAATTTTTAGTTCTTATGGCTTGACGCGGATTTTGAGCAAATTGAGCATCGGTTAAACCGCCCGGTTGCTGCATCAAATAATCCATATAGGTGATTTCCCCATGAATTTTGAGTTTTTCATTCCATCTATATTCTAAGGCTGTATAATTGCATAAGTAACGAAATTTAGAGTATTCACGAAAACCATTTCCTTGTTTATAAAGCAATGCAGAAAAGTAGCTAAACTTTTGAAGTGTACCGCTTATGCTTTGAAATGAAACTAAGGTATTAAAAGAACCATAGGTTTGTTGAGATTCTAACGCAATTTTTTTATCTTTTGGTGCTTTTTTCATGACGAAGTTCATCAAACCACCAAATTGTGGTCCATATTGAAGGCTACCCGCTCCACGTACAATTTCAATTTTTTCTACCATTTGTAAAGGAGGTGTATAGTAAGTTTCTGGATACCCTAATGCATCAGCACTAATATCGTATCCATTTTGGCGAGTATTAAATTCTGCAATACGGTTAGGATTTAATCCTCTTACTCCTATGCTTAACTGAATGCCTGCACCGTCATTTTCTATAATATTGGCACCGGGTAATTTTGCCATTACCTGACGTGTATTATTTAACGCCAAATTAGCTGTAACTTCCGATAAATCAATAATTTCATTTTTTTTACCCTCATATAGAGTAAAATGATGAATACCCGTTAAACGTTGAACTCCAAATACTTTTTTTTCATAGTCATTATTCGCTGTAATTTGCACTTCTTCAAATTTAATATCTACAGGTCTTATAAATGCTTTTAATTTAGGAGCATGACGAGAAACTAAGTAAAAGGTATCTTTAAACCCAATAGAAGAGAAAAATAGAGTATCGGTATGATTATTAATGCTTTTAAAGGAAAAATTACCTTTCTCATCTGAATAAATACCTTGATTTTGATACCTAATTTTAATGCCTTCCAAAGGTTCGTGAGTATAGATATTAAATACTTGACCTTTTAGTTCCCAACTGGTTTGTGCAAAAACAAAGCTATTAAGCCAAGCCATTACGAACAACAGAACATAAGATTTCATTTTTATAGGGTTTTCGGGTGCAAATATTACATTTATTTAGATTTATTCCAAATTAAAATAAAAAAAACGAGCTACATTGAACCAATGTCCATTCAATATAACTCGTGAATAATTTTCGTTTAATAAAGTATTTACCCCTTTAAATTCTTAATACTTTCTTCTAGTGAATGAATTCTTTGTTGGGCATCTTGCTGCTTTTGTTTTTCCTTTTCTACTAATTCAGGCTTTGCATTTGCAACAAATTTTTCATTATTCAATTTTTGAGAAGCACTTTCATATAATCTTTTTGCGGCGTCTAATTCCTTTTCTAATTTTAAGATTTCCTCTTGAATTTTCTTTTCATCTAATTCAACGGGAATATAAATTTCATGAGTGTGAACTAAAATTTTTGTAGAACTCGGCAATGCCTCTTGAATAATTTCTAATTTTTGGATATTCGCTAATTTTTGTAGTATAGGAAAATATTGATGAAAAATCTGATAATTTTGAGTTTTTATGAATAAATCTAACGGTTGATTAGGACTTAACTGTAAATTGGCACGAAATGCACGTATCTGAGTAACCGTTTGAAGTATCAGTTCCATATCCGATAAAACTTCTGGATTTTCTATGGAATCGGTTTTTAAAACCTTTTCGAACATTATGGTTTCGTGTTCTTGGCGAGGTCTTAAATAATGCCAAACTTCTTCTGTTATAAAGGGCATAAACGGATGCAAAAACTTCATCCACTCTTCTAAAATTTCAATGGTTTTTGTGTAGGCTTCTTGGGAGAATCCTTCTTCCTTTTGAGGTTTCATGATTTCAAGAAATGTAGAACAAAAGTCGTCCCAAATACCTTTATAAACGAGCATTAAGGCTTCTGAAATACGGAATTGTTCAAATAAATGGGTCAATTCTTTTGAGGTTTGTTGAAGTTTTGCTTGCATCCAATCAATAGCAAGATTCTGGGCAGAATTCATGGGAATATCAACCATTTTTGATTCCCAAATTTTTACCAATTTAAGAGCGTTCCATATTTTATTGGTAAAGTTTCTTCCATGTTCACAGTGGGATTCATCGAATAATAAATCATTACCAGCAGGTGCAGACTCTAACATTCCCATTCTAACTCCATCAGCAGAATATTTTTGAATTAAATCCAGAGGATCAGGGGAATTCCCTAGGGATTTACTCATTTTTCTGCCGATTTTATCTCTAACAATACCTGTGAAATACACGTTTCCAAAGGGGATATCTCCATGAAATTCTAGCCCTGCCATAATCATTCGGGCAACCCAGAAAAATAAAATCTCAGGTGCTGTAACCAAATCATTGGTAGGATAATAATATTGAATATCAGGATTTTTAGGATTTTCAAAATAATCAAAAACAGAAAGTGGCCAAAGCCAAGAAGAAAACCATGTATCCAAACAATCTTCATCTTGAACAAAATCTTCACGTTGTAAATTGAGACCTAAATTTTGAATTTTTTGTTGAAGTTCTTGCTCGTTTCGTGCTACAATAGTGATTTTTACTCCCTCTTTTTCAGAATAATAAGCAGGAATTCTATGTCCCCACCATAATTGTCTAGAAATACACCAATCTTTTACGTTTTCTAACCAATATTTGTAAGTATTGACAAATTTTGAAGGGTGAAATTGAATTTTTCCTTCCAGAACTACTTTTAAAGCTGGCTCTGCCAATTCTTTCATTTTTACATACCATTGCCAAGAAAGATAAGGCTCTACAACCGCATCAGTACGTTCAGAAAAACCTACATTATGAACATAGTTCTCGATTTTATCTAAATTTCCTTCTTTTTCTAAATCATTGATTATTAGTTCTCTAACTTTCAGGCGGTCTATACCGATATATTTTTGAGCATTTTCGTTTAGAGTGCCATCGGGTTCAAAAATATTGATAACAGGGAGTTGATGTCTTTTTCCTACTTCATAGTCATTAAAATCATGGGCGGGAGTAATTTTTAAACAGCCAGTTCCAAATTCCATATCCACATATTCATCAGCAATGACGGGGATTTCTCTATGAATAAGAGGGACAAGAACTTTTTTGCCTATAAAATTTTTATATCGTTCATCTTGGGGGTTTACGGCAAGAGCTACATCAGCCAAAATGGTTTCGGGGCGAGTAGTAGCAATTGTTAAATAGTGTTGGGAGTCCTCTACCAAAAAATATTTAATATAATAAAGTTTACCTTGTACTTCTTTATAAATTACCTCTTCATCAGAAATGGCAGTTTTTCCGATAACGTCCCAATTGACAAGCCTTTGGGCTTTATAAATTAAGTCTTTTTCATATAAACGTACAAATACCTCAATAACAGCTTTGGAAAGGGATTCTTCCATAGTAAAGCGGGTTCTCTCCCAATCACAACTACAACCAATTTTCTTTAATTGATTAAGAATAATACCGCCATATTTTTCTTTCCATTCCCAAGCATATTTTAAAAATTCTTCACGAGTTAGGTCATTTTTTTTGATACCTTTTTCTCGTAACATTCTAACGACTTTGGCTTCGGTAGCTATAGAAGCATGGTCGGTACCAGGAACCCAACAAACGTTGAAGCCTTCCATTCTCTTTCTACGGCACAAAACGTCTTGAATGGTATTATTCAAAACGTGTCCCATGTGCAATACTCCCGTAACATTAGGAGGCGGAATTACAATAGTATAGGCGGGTCTTTCATCAGGAATTGAACGAAAATGACTGTATTTTAAAGCATTAGAATAAATTTTATCTTCCGATTGAATAAAATCGTAATTTTTGGGTAACTCAGTATTCATATAATCAAGCCACAAAGCTACAGAATTTTTGGAAAACTATAAATACTCAATCCTTAGAGCAAAAAAATCCTTAATCATTTAAAATGTTTTTAAGGAAGAATTGATTCAAAAAAACTTGTAAAATTGCATTATGATTGGTCATATCCTTAGAAATTATAAAATACTTGAAAAAATTGGAGAAGGTGGTATGGGAGCTGTTTATAAAGCTCAACATTTATCTCTAAATAGAACCGTATCGATTAAATCATTAAACAAAAATTTTTTTAGTAATAATGAAATTATTCACCGATTCAAAAATGAAGCAATCATTTTATCTAATTTGCAACATCCTAATATTGTTACTCTTTATGATTATGTAGAAGATGAAAATGGTTATTACTTGATAATGGAGTATTTTGAGGGTATGACTCTTGAATATTATATACGAAATGTAATTCATGCAATACCAGAAACGCAAGCCATTTTGATATTTGAACAATTATTATCAGGTTTTGCTTATGCCCATGGACAAGGTATAATTCATAGGGATATAAAACCCTCTAACATATTGATTAATTCAAAACTAAAAGTAAAAATTTTGGATTTTGGAATTGCTAAAATGAAAGAAGGGAATCTTCAAACTCAATTGGGAACCCGTATAGGAACTGTTTTATATATGAGCCCCGAACAAATACAAGGACATTCAATAGACCATAGAACCGATATTTATTCATTAGGAGTAGTATTGTGGGAAATGGTAACAGGAAAGTGCCCTTTTGATGCTAATTCTCAATCTGAATTTGAAATTTCTAATGAAATTGTTCATAAACCTTTACCACATCCAAAAACGATTCAAAAAAATTGTACAGACAAAATTTATCAAATCATTCAAAAATGTACCGCTAAAAACCCCAATCAAAGATATAAAAATTGTGAAGAAATTAGAATGGATACTTTGTTTCATTATCCTGAATTGTTTCAAAAATCTGCACCTACAAAAAAAATTATTCGTGATGATACTTATGTTATAGAAGAAAAACCATTTCCTTGGAAATCTTTATTAGCAATTTTATTAATCTTAATTCTAAGTGTAGCTTCGTACTTTCTTTTTTTCTTCCAAAATTATTCAGAAAAAGAAATTAAAGATAGAATTGTTCAGTTTTACGATAAGATGAACCAACACGATATTTCTATCAAAGATTTGGTAGAACCTAATTTGAGACCCGATTTTACTTTGGAAAGATTAAGAAATGCTGGTAAGAATGAAGTAGATACTTCTTCCTTTAAAATCACAAAAATTGATGATGGTTATAAAGTAAATTTTTTACGGAAAAACCTATCCAAAAATCAAGAGATAATAAAAAATACAACCTTTTATTTACGAAAAAATAATTTAAAAATTTATTTGACACGTTCAGAAGACATAAAAAACTCTACACCGAAAAATCAAAATCCCCAAACTCAAAACTTAGAATCTGAAATAACTCATTTTATACAATCTTTCTATCAATATGCTGATGCTCAAAATATTGATGAACTGGTAAAATGTTATGATGAAAAAGTAGAAAAATGGTTTTTAGAAAATTATCCAGTAACCAATGATTACATTAAAAAAAATGCTTCTAATTATGTTCAAAAAGTTCAAAAGGAAAAAACAGAAACTTGGGAGTATCAAATCAAAGATTTAGGAAATGCCCATTATGAAGTTCAATTCAAAATAGATTATTCTTATGAACCCAAACCCAAAGGACTTCAAAGAGTGAAAAGAAAAGGAGTAATTGGAGATGTAATTATGAAAATACGCAAGGTAAATGAAGAATTTAAAGTGTATTATTTGGAATTAAAAAACCAGAAGGAGTATTAACTCTTTTCTTTTCTTTTCTTTTCCTTCTGAAAAGAGTTTATTTTAAGAGGTTGGTTTATTTTTCTTTTTGAAAAACCTATTCCACAATGAATTGAAATCGTAAGTAAGTTTATATTTTCCTTTACTACCTTTGAAATGGAAAAGTAAAACGGTTTTATCATAATGAATTGCTTGTGCTTTAGTTTGTTTTTTTAAGAATCTTCTTTTGTTTCTTAAAATTTGAATGCGATAATCAATATCTTGGTCAAAAGTGTGGGTTCCAGAAATCACAATATTGGCAATATCAGAACGAATTTCTAATTTGGGTATAAAAAGCATTCTATTTTGAACAATAATATTTTGAGCTGTCATAGTAAAATTAGAAGATTCTAAATATTTTTTTTTAACAATTCCTTTTAGTTTTTGGAAAGGTATAAAATTTCTCAAAACTCCGTTTTCCAGCACAAAAGACAAATTCCCTTGAAGAGTACTAAAATCTGTTTTTAAATCACTTGGGAAACTCAGTTCAAAATAACCGTCAAGACTTAAATCTCCTTCAACATTTTGATATTCAATAAATGATTGTTTGAAGTTATTAAAATCATACATAAAGTTTTTGACGTTCAGGTTATGTAAAGTTAAATTGGCAGAAACATATTGATTAGAGGTATCTCTACCGTCCCAAATTAAGTGAGATTTCCAGTAACCTTTATCAAAATAAGCGTCAAAATCATCAATAAAAGCCATTTTATCATGAACGCAAGCATTTAAAAGCACATATTGAAATTTTAATTTATCAAAGATTGCATTCATGATTTGGGCATCAATATCCAGATTTACATTATTGGGTAATTTGATATTAAAATTTTTAATTTTTTCTTCTTTTTTAGAAAAACTTTCAGCGGTAAAATCTTTAATAAAAAGTGAATCAGAAATTAGGCTCATTTTGCCATCTAAGCGAGTATTTTTGAGAAAAAGGTAAGCCAAAATATTTTGAGTATTTCCAGTAAAACAAAAATCAGAATTACCCATTTTTCCACAAATAGGATTTGCCCAAACACCATAATCATTGTATTCAACTTTACCAAGAATGCTATCCACAGGTAAATTTTTATTTTCAATTAAGAAGGATAAATCGTTAATTTGTATCTTTCCATGGGAAGATTGATAAACTGCGGAATCAGGTTTAATATAACTTTTTAAAAGCCCTTGACCAAAAAATGTAAAATTAAAATTACCCTCATAATCAGAAATATTATCAGGTTTTACAAAGGTTTGCAACGCATCTAAACATAAATCCATTTCTAAAGAAGGATAAACCATAAAACCATTTTTTGTAGGTACAAAACCTATACTCCCTACAAAGGGTTGATGATTTACAGCTCCTTGAATATGATGAATTAACCATGAAGACTCTTTAGGATTGGTAATTTTTGATAAAGTTGTACTTAAGCTTGCTTGAAAATTGGATAATTCGATAACAGGCTTTGGATATTTTAATTCCTCAATCCAAAGTTTAACATCAAAATTTCCGTCTAATTCATTTTGAGAATTTTTAAAAACTTTTCCATTCCACTGGGTTTTATTGTTTAAGGAAATGTCCAAATCTGACCATTTGCCTAACTGAAAACCCAATTCACTAACAATATCCATAATGGAACGTGTATTAATGTTTTGATTTACAGAAAATTTTATGGTATCTTTATGAAACTGATGAAAATGGGCGTTGAGCAAAAGAGAATCTTCTTTTCCTTTAATATTGAGACGATGAATAAAAAATTCGTTGGGTTTTAAAGATAAATTGGCGTAAGTTTCTTGAACTTCAACTTTTTTATATAAGATGTGCTTGGCTTGTATATCCAAATCTACAAAAAAATTATTAGGAATACTTGGAAAAATCTTAGCATTTTTTTGAATACTTTTTTGGATAAATTTTTCTGGGGAAAGTGTGTCAAAAGTAATAGAAGCATTAGCAATAAATTGAGGTTTTAACTCAAATGCTTTGGTTGAGAGCCAACCTTTCATTTCTACTGGCTGTTGATTGATATAGGATTTAGCATTTTTCAAAAAAATTTCATGATTATTGAAAAGAAGTTGAAAATTTGTATTACTGATTTCAAAAGGTGTCCATGAAGCTGGTAAGCTAATATCATCAGCATTTAGATAGCCATTGAGATGTACTTTTTCCATATCAAAAGCAGCAATATCTTTCAGATTACCTTCAATATCAATATTAGCATCAATATTTCCTTTTGCATTTTTATTGTCATCAAATCCCATCCATTTTCCAACAGTAGCTAAATTTTGAGACATTTCAAAGTGTCCATTCAAAAAGAAACGGTTAAAATCTTTGATAACAAAATTGGCTAAAAAGGGTTTTTGGTAAATAAACCCTGATAAAGTATCCACTTTTAACTCAGCAAAAGGCTTGCCCTTTTCTCCACCATTAAAAAACTTACCTTTTATATTCAAGTGATGTAATCCAACTTTAGTGATAGTATTGGTAATATTCAAGGAGTCTGTCCCAAAATGAAGATGAAATTCAGGTTTCCACTTACCAATAATTTTACCCGTAATATTAACGTTGCCATCAATATCATAAACTTTTACTTTCTCTTGAATTTCTTTAGGAAATAAATTTAGTAAACTGTCAGTATTAGCGTTTAATACATTTAATTTCAAGTCATAATCCCTTTCCCAACCTAAATAAAATCTACCCCCAACCTCTATTGGGACACCTCCAATTTCTAATTTACACTCCCTAAAAATATTATCTTGTTTATATTTTTTGATATTGGCGTCATAACGTAACTTTAATTTTGCATTTTGCATAAATTGGGTATTTTTCTCTCGCAGATAACGAGAATAACCCTCCAAATCTAATTGAATGTCTAAATCTTCTTTACGAATCGTTAACTGAGGATAAATATTTTGAAGTTCAAATTGGTAATCTCTTTGGTGCAATTTAAAGTAATAACTAAATTTACATGCTCTGATGTAAGAATTATGAAATTGAACCCAAGAAGGTCCTTTTTTACGATTAGGTTCATAAGGTTTAAAGAGTTTATAGTTTTTTTTACGGTCATTATCAACATAAAAATCTAAAAAAAGAGAATCCACCTTAAAGTTATGAACATGAATAGTATCTTTTTTCATAAAAATATCTATAATCGGCACAACAGCAGAGACTCTATTTGCATAAGCAACTTGAGTAATAGAATCGGTTGGAGAGCCTTTTAATCTTAAGTTTTCAACTTGAATTTTTAATTGATTCCATGATTTCCATTCTAAAATTTGTACAACTTGTAAACTTACAGGAGTTTGAAACAATTGAGTAAGGCGATCTTCAGTAATGTCTTTCAAATAAAATAATACAATTTGCCAAGTTAAAATCCATAGAAAGACTATTAAAGTTAAAAACGAAAATAATACAATAATTAAACGTTTTATTCGTGAGGGTTTCATAATGAAACGGAACCAATTTTTCTAAATCCTTGTAAAAGAATTTGAAAATCTAAACCAACGGAATAATATCTTGCATACTGTTTGTCTAAAACTAATGAATTTTTTTGATTATAATGATAAATGATACGAATATCTAAAATGCCATTTTTTAGGGGTGGCAAATCGGGTTGTGAACCATCAATGTAACCAACCAAGTGATATTTACCCTTTAAGATTAACCATAAATTTTTTAAAGCGATTTTAGGGTTTTCATAAAGCCAAAAAGTAAATGGAAAAGAAATAAATAAAAATAAACTAACTAAAATATCAAAAACTTGTTTTTTTATTCGGGTTTCGGGCAAAGCCAAATTGGAAAATACTACATAATTTTGTGGATTAGCCTCATAAACTTGATGATGACCCATAATGAAATTAGCGTTTTTAGGAACAATTCTAAAAGAATTGACCTGATTTCTTAGCTTACTCATATAAGTAATAATTTCACGAGTTGAAACTGATTGATTGCAAAATATAATTTCTTCAATTTTATGAACTTGTAAAACTTCATTGATTTGTTGAAGAGTGCCTAAGCACATTTCATCTTCTTCATTTTTTTCTGAAGGGGTGATATAACCAGCCAAATCACAATCATAAGGAACTTCTTCTAAAATCATCTGATAAACTCTTTCAAACTCTTTGGAGTTTGCTACAATTAAAGTTCTACGATTAAAATATTTATCAAAAAATACATTTCCTTGAACAAAATAATTATGGATTGCACGATTTATTAAAGCAATAAATGGAGTTGTTAAGGAAGCAATACCCACAATTGCACGTGAAAAATTTATATCAGGAAAAATGTAAGATACCGTAGCAATGGTAATAAATCCCATAAAAACAGCAACTACTAGGGGTCTAAAACGATAGGGTCTACGATAAGCACCTAACAAAACAAAAAAGAAAACGAATGCAAAGGCATAAATAGGTGCAGCAAGTTGGTCAAAAATCTCTGGGTAAGCTCCGCCATGTGTATATTTGTAATTCTTTTCCCATAAATTTTTGATAAACAAAACATTTCCTAATATAATCCCAAATTCAACTAATGGGAACCCCATTTTATCCCAAATTCTTCGGAATATGGCTAATCCTGCTCTAAAATAAACTGCAATTTGTATCAAAAACATAAACAAAGAAACATTACCTTTAGAAAAATGCTTTTGAGCAAATATTAGCATGGCTTTATAAAATACTAAAACATAATTCAAGCTTCCTTTTTTGGTGGATTCCCCTTTATAATGAATAATTTGACTATCAGAGAAATAATAGTTTTTAAACCCAGCTTTTTGAATTCTGTAGGATAAATCTATATCTTCACCATACATAAAATAGTCTTCATCTAATAAACCAATTTCATCTAAAACACTCTTCCTAATGAGCATAAAAGCTCCAGATAAAACATCTACTACATGATTTTCATTTTTATCTAAATAGGTTAGATGGTATTTCCCAAATTTTTTATTTTTGGGAAAAATTTTAGATAATCCAAAAATTTTATAAAAAGCTACCCAAGGAGTAGGCAATGCTCTTTTAGACTCTGGTAAAAATTCTCCGCTTCCATCTATCATTTTAATTCCCAACCCTCCAGCCTCAGGATGGTTTTCCATAAATTCATAGCATTTTGTAAAAGTATCTTCCTGAACTATGGTATCTGGATTTAATAACAAAACATATTTTCCTTTTGATTCTTTTATGGCTTGGTTATTGGCTTTAGAAAATCCAACGTTTTTTTTATTTTTAATCAATTTGACGTCAGGAAATTTCTTTTTTACCATTTCTACAGAACCATCAACCGAGGCATTATCCACAACAAAAACCTCTATATCAAGATTTTGAGAGGCTTTAAATACAGAAATTAAACACTGTTCCAAGAAGTGTTTCACATTATAATTTACAATGATAATAGATAATGATTTCAAAATTTTTGTGGGTTAAGGGTTGAATATTGTGAACGATATAACAAGGATTTGCTAAGAGTTAATTCATCGGTAAATTCTAATGACGCACCAGAAGGAATCCCCTTGGCAATTAAACTTATGAAAATATTTGGTTTTATAGATTGTATTTCCTTAGACAAATAAAATGCTGTGGTTTCACCTTCTTGTGTGGTACTTAAAGCCATTATAATTTCTTGAATATCTTCATTTTGAATTCTTTCTAATAATTTTGATATACTGAGCTGGTTCGGTCCTATTCCTTCTAAAGGGCTAATTTTCCCTCCAAGCACATGATATTTTCCTTTAAAATATCCTGTTTTCTCAATAGCTAGTAAATCACCAACTTCTTCTACAACACATAAAATGTTATCTTCTCTTTTCAAGTCTAAGCAAATATTACAAATCTCTTGGTCTGATAAATGGTTACATTTTTTACAACGAAAAGTGTTTTTGTGTAAATTCAATAACGCATTAGCAAAATTATCTACCTCATAGGAAGATTTTTGCATTAAATGTAGCGTTAAACGCAAAGCAGTTTTTTTCCCAATACCAGGTAATTTACTAAATGCTTCCACTACGTTCTTGATACTTTCTGTTGGGTATTCCATAGAACAAGCATGCAAATTACAAAATTTTTTTAGCTATCTGCAAATTTTTTTAACTTTTTAAATATTTCTTATGACCTTTTAAAAATCAAGCAATTATTTTCGTGTGATTTATGTTAAACTCATTTTGATGCTTTTAGTACTCGCAAACTAATATTCAATTTTTAAACTATTGAATTTTATTTTGAGACTTTAGGTTGAAATCGTTTTTTATTAACGGGTAATTCTAAATAGGGTGGAGGGTCATAGTATTTACTGACCACAAAAATATCACCATCAAATTGAATTTCTACTAATGGAATCATTTTAAATTCTTCCTCTATATTCACCCTATATCCAATAGTAAATCCTCTGCTCTGTGGAATAAATTCATACCAAAATTCGTAATAATCAAATTGTTTAGCGATATAGGGTAAATAATAATTTACAGCACTTTCTATGTCTTCCAGAGGAATTACATATTTTTTACTTTCAGAAAAATTGTGTCCATCATAAACCATTACATTAACCCTTTGTGCACATACATGACTACACTTTTCTATAACTTCAACAATTACAACATTTTGTGAATTTTTTGATTTCCAAGTAATAAATTGAATAATTCCTAATTTGGATTTAACTTTGATAAACTGGTTTTCCGTATCTTGAACCAAAAATTCTGGTTCCTGACTTCCGAAATAGGTGCGTTTGGCATTTTTATAAACTAAATCAAAGTAATACTTAATATCTTGATTTTGTGTAAACAAAAACAAGGGGCATATCAATAAAATGCAACATAATCCAAGTTTAGTTAGTAACATGTAAATTAATCAATAAAGGACTTTTCTAAGCCATGCTCCTGTTAAAGAAGCAAAGCCTAATAAAAGCCCTTGTAAAATAGCCATGATGAGAATTAAACCCACCGGTTGAATATTTAATAATTTTGCAAATTTTTGTGTCATAATTGGAGATTGTGAATATGTATAAACAATATAGGCTAAAGATACTACTACTGAAGATAAAAAGCCATAAAAAAATGCTATTCTTCTAGGAGCATTAAAAACTAATCCTAATATAACCCCCAAAAACAATAACAACCAATGGGTAATAGGATAGGGTTGGTTCATTAACTTACCTAAAGTTACTGTTAAAATGGTACAGCCCAAATAATATAAAAATATGACGATGTTCATAAAATTAAAAAGAATATTTTGAAATGATGGATTTTGAATTTTGTTTTGAATTTTCTAAAAATACTATAGGTTTTAGTTGTCCTTTCAACCAAATCGGTAGCATATTATCATAATAACGACTACCAGGATTTCCTGATTGACCAGCAGGATAAATTCCATAACCCTCAGGATTTTTATCATTCAATTGGACAACCATTCTCCAAGAAGGACCCGCAGTTTTACCAAGAGCATTCACAATATCAGAACCGCCACCATGATATAACGGTTCCGAAGAAAATGCAGGAATCATTGCCAAATGTGTAACCTTTGTCCCTCTATATTGATACCAAACCGCTTTTTCAAGGCTTTGAAATTGTTTCTCTAAATTTTTTACCGCTTTATTCCATGCTAAAACCAAAAGTTCTCTTGCTGTTTCTTTGATAGAAGTATTTTTTCTATCAAACCATGGGTTTTCTCCATCTTTTTTTAATATACTAATCGTAACAACAGGCTCGGGTTTTCTTAGCTCAAAAGTATCTTTCCCTTTAATTATATAAAATTCATCCCAGACTAAATTCTCAAATTCTTTATACCACTCAATAAATAAACTGGGTTCTACCCAATTGGGTTCATGAAAATAATTCCATCTTTCTAAAGTATATTTCCATTTTTTTTGTTGAATTTGATTTTCATCTAAGTAATTCAACATCACAGGCAAAGCAAATTCTGCAAACATGTTTTTGTTATCCAACTGTAAAAGCCTTAGGCTATCTATGTTTGCGTTATACATATTTTTTAAACGGTCATGAATACGTTTCCCTCTTTCAAAAGATGAAAATTCCCAATGTAAGAAGTATGGATAGGTAGTATCTGTAGGAAATTGATTAGCGGAAGCCACATAATCATGGGCAGGGTTTAAAGTGTAGGGATTGTGTTCAAAAGGTACCCATCCTTGCCATTCATGTTGAGGGTTGGATCCCTCTAAGGTAAATTTTCCTTGCCCTTTCCATTTTAAAGGATATTTCCCGTTACTTGTTAAAGCAATATCTTTATTTTTGGAAGCAAAAATAAAATTTTGTGCAGGGCAGCTGTAATATTTTAAAGCATTACGATAATCCTCTATATTTTTTGAACGATTAAGATAATAAAAGGTTAAAAGTTCTTGGGAAGGGTCATGAGCTAACCATCTCAAAGCATGATCTTTAGGACATTCTGGATGAAAATTTTCCCCTTTAGAATCTACAATAGGACCATGATGAGTAAGTTCCAAAGTATCTACAATAAAACCTTTATCCCTAACATAAAAAGTATCAATTTTATAGGTAATGGGTTTATATTCTCCATTAAATAAATACTCTTTACGAGAACCATCTTTGAAAGTAATTTTATAATAATCAAAAATGTCTGGTGCAACATTGGTTACACCCCAAGCTATATCTTGATTAAAGCCAATAATAACATTTGGGGCTCCGGGCAAAGAAACTCCTGTAACGTTTACGTTAGGTCCATGCAATTGAATTTGAAACCAAATAGAAGGAAAATTGAGTTTTAGATGTGGGTCATTAGCTAAAATGGGATAGCCATTTTGTGTTCTACTACCACCTACCACAAAGTTATTGGAACCTAAATCTTTTTCTGTTTTTGGTAACTCAAAATTCTGAGTAATACCACTGAATAAAGAACCTCCCCAGTCGGATTCTGGGGTTTTAGGAATTTCAGGTTTCCAATTTTTCCATTCAGGATTTTGAGGATGTATAGGATCCATTAATAGTGGATAATTAGGAAATAGTTCTTTTACTACTGCTTCTCCTAAAAACTGCCTAACTTCCGAAAGCTCTTTGTCAGAACTTTTTCCCGACAAATCCCAAGCCATGTATTTGAGTAATAAAGCAGTTTTAAGGGGTGTCCAAGGTTCAGGTTTATAGCCTAAAAGCTTAAATTCAATAGGATAATTTTGGTAACCTAAAGTATTAATAAAAGCATTAATACCGTTGGTGTAAGCGGTCATAGTTTTTAGTGCAGTGGAATCTTTGCTAAGTTCTTTAACCACGTTTTCTGCACCAATAACCATACCAATTCTACGCATAAAACGGTCTCTTTTTAAAGCAATATCACCCACTACTTCTGAAAGCCTGCCCGAAGCTGCACGTGTTACCATATCCATTTGCCATAAACGGAAGTATGCAGTAACATAACCTTGTAGGAAATATAAATCTTCTTCATTTTCGGCAAAAATATGGGGCACCATCATTTCATCAAACTGAATTTCAGCTTTTCCTTTTAAAAAAGTAGAAAAGTTTTTAGGCATTGCAATATCCGGTCTTTTCTTTTCTGATTGTTGAAGAAAGCCTTCATAAGGATTTAATAGATACCCTAATGCTGGAGTTTTCCCTAATTTACGTGACAAAATGCCAAATAAAAAGAGGGTAAATATAAAAATACCAAAGAATTTTATAATTTTCATTGATGCGAATTAACAAAAAATTATGACTATGCAAATATACTAATTTTCAACGAAATCCATTTATTAGGAAATGAACATGGGTATAAGTGGAAAAATACATTCTTAAAGATAAAATTCTTTTAAAATTGGGAATAGTAATTTTCATTTGGGCGTGCCCCCTTCGCTAACGCTTCGGGGTCGGGGTGCTTCGGGCTTCGCTGTTCGCTTCGGCAATCCTTTGCCTGCTCATACTTCGCACCCAAAGGCAGTGCTAAACCCTTCGCATCCCTCACGCTTATACAAAAAAATAGGCTGCTCAATAAGCAGCCTATTTTTTGTTGTAAAATTTTTTATAGAATTAATTATTTCCCATAGGGAACCAGAAACCAATGTTCAAGCCTATATAGCTCATTCGCAATCTTAAATTTTCGTAAGGTTTAAATTTTGAAGTAACTCCACTTATGGTATATTCTTGTTCATAATTAGACTTGATGATGTTGGATAATCCTAGATTATAAACAACAGCGATATCCAGCATACCTATTCCTTCTAGATCCCAGTCTATACCTGCTCCAAAACTAAACCAAGTATAAAAAGGTTGGAAGTGCCCTGTGATAGTATTTTTCCCTTTTTCGTATAAGGGAAATTGGTCCGTATTAGCATCTACTTTTGCTCCTACATTCAATCCTAAAGCGGCACCGAAATAGCCTTTTGCATGTATACCTGATGCTAAATCGTTGGTACGCATTTTTAATAACAAAGGAATTTCTACTGCGGTTAAAGAATATTTATTTTGGGGATTAGGGGTTAAGTATTTTACTTGCCCTTTAAAGCCTGCTAGTAACACATTTACTCCTGTTTGGATACCTACATTTTCCGCAAAACCATAACCTACCATCAAGCCTCCTTTGAAGCCCATTTTAGATTTATAATCTGCACTTTTAAACTCTTTTTTAGCACTATCTGCTCTTACGGAACTAATTACAGGTGCAATATTAAGCCCAAAATTAAATCCCTTTTGTGCTAAAGTTGATTGAAATGCTAATACAACAAGTATTAAAACGCTAATTTTTTTCATAACTCTTATATTAATTGACTAATAATTTCAGAAATTTTTTGTAAAGATAAGGCAATTTTTTGGATATAGAAATTTTTTAGGTTTTCTGCTTCAAATCTTACCGTATCAATATCCGCGGGTATAACGAAAGGTTGATTGTCAAAATCTATGCCATTTGCTACGAAATCGCTCTCAATTTCGTGTTCTTTATCTTTGGGTTTAAAACCTCTTTTGCTTTGATATTTAATTTTTTCTAGATGTTCAAAAAATGGCAAGATTACTATTTTATTTTGGTCTTTTAAAAAGAAGATACAAAAAACTACACGAAACTTAATACCTTTTGAAAGGACATAAGTAATTTTAAACCAACCTCTTGGTAGATAACGATTTACATCAATATTTAATTGTTTGCAATAAAAATGAATTTGTTCATTGTAATGATAATAATAAGGGGAATCAGGGAAAGCCTTTGCCATTCTTGATACTGCAATTTCATTTAAGGGTTCTTGAATTTTGGAAGTAATTGAACTTAAAATTTCCTCGCTTTCTTCAAATAAAGCATGCAAAACTTGCATAGCAGGAGTTTCTAATTCTGCCCAATCTTTATTTTTTAAGGCAGTTACACTTTGCACAAACTTACTGAGTTCTTGTTCAAACATTGGTGACATCTTTGTATTTTATTGGTTATATTTGAGTGCTGCAAATTTTATCATTATTTTGATACAATAAACAAAAAAGTAAAAAAAAAATTTTAGGGTCTTAGTTTTCCACTAACTTTCTGACCTTTATAAATTACATCATAACGATAGGGCATGCCATCTTCTAATTTTCGCCTAGAAAATGTAACCATGCTGTCTCCTTTTTCACAAATTAATTGCGTTCTTAATATTCCTTTATTGGTTACATCATCGTATAAATAAAATTCTACCATTCCTGAATTGGGTATATTAAATGGAATAACAATGACATCACTTTGAAAAACGGGTGGACTTATGGTAATATTTCTATTGTTTTGTGCATAGCAAAAAACAAAGAAATGAAGAAAATTTCCCCAAAAAATCATCCACTTAATCATTTTAAAATTACAAAATTAATGTATAAATCTAAGGTTTTCAAACCCTTAATTGGCTATGTGCAAAAATTAGTCCATTATTAACAAATCTCCTGACATAGCATGTGGAATTTTGATATTCATCATTTGAAGGATGGTGGGTGCAACATCTCCTAATTTTCCTAATTTTTTTAGCTTATATTGCGAATTTTTGCTAACAAAAATGCAGGGCACTAAAGCAGTGGTATGAGCAGTATGTGGTGAGCCATCATCGTTAAGCATTTTATCCACATTTCCATGATCTGCTAATATAATAGCTTCATAACCATTTTCTAATGCTGTTTGTATAACAGATTCTAAACATTCATTAACTACTTCGCAGGCTCTCACTGCAGCTTCCCAAACACCAGTATGTCCTACCATATCTGGATTCGCAAAATTTAAGCATATAAAATCCGATTCTTTATTTTTTAGTTCAGGAAGTATTTGATTTCTAATGTCATAAGCACTCATTTCAGGTTTTAAATCGTAGGTTGCAACTTTAGGTGATGGGCATAATATTCTTTTTTCTCCTTCAAATTCTACTTCTCTACCCCCATTAAAGAAAAAGGTTACATGAGGATACTTTTCGGTTTCTGCTATACGAATCTGTTTTTTTCCATTTTTTGATAAAATTTCCCCTAATGTTTCAGTGATATTTTCTTTTTCAAATACAACATCTATTTTTTCAAAAGTTGCATCGTAACGAGTTAAAGTAACAAATTTCAATGGAATTTTAGACATTTCATATTCTGGGAAATTTTGTTGTGTTAATGCCAGTGTAAGCTCTCTTCCTCTATCGGTTCTAAAATTAAAAAATAATACTCCATCATTTGGCTTGATAGGTTGAAAATCTTTTAAAGTTACGGGTTCTAAAAATTCATCTGTAATACCCTCTTGGTAGAATTTTTCAATGGCTTCTAATGAATTTCCAATTTTTTCACCTTTACCATTGACAAGCAAATGATAGGCTTTAGAAACTCTTTCCCAGCGTTTATCCCTATCCATTGCATAGTAACGTCCTATTAACGAAGCAATTTTTCCAATAAAATTTTGTTGTGTAAATTCTTCCAGTTTTTGAATAAACTGAATTCCACTTTTGGGATCTGTATCTCTTCCATCTAAAAATGCATGAATATACACATCTTTTATTTCTTTCTTTTTTAAATATTGTAGTATTTGAAATAAATGATGAATATGAGAATGAACTCCACCATCAGAAACTAAACCTAAAAGATGTAAAGGTTTTTGATGAGTTTTGCAGTAATCAATGAGCTGATTGAGAGCAGGGTTATTTTCTACCTCTTGATTTTCAAATGCTTTGGAAATTCTTTCTAATTCTTGATAAACGATTCTTCCTGCACCCAAATTCATGTGACCCACTTCAGAATTTCCCATTTGTCCTTCGGGTAATCCAACTGCTTTTCCTGATGCTTCTAACAAGGTGTGAGGATAAGTATTCCATAATCTCCAATAAAAATCTATATTTGCATGATCAATAGCAGAATATTTTGGGTTTTCTGAAACTCCCCAACCATCTAATATAACGAGAATAACTTTTTTATTCATTGTATTAAAACCGCAAATTTAGTCTTTTTTTGCTTATTTTCATTTTTTTGAGGGTTCTCTTATTTAGATTTACAACTTTAAAAACTTTAAATACTTTATTTCCATTAGCAACTTTTTGAGTCTTGAAATTAGTTGTTGATTAAAACTTTTTTCAGCTCAATAAAAAAAGTTTCCTTGAATAAGGTGATAATCCTAGTCATAAAGTTTTGAAATTATTTAGCAACTATACGAATTTCACCCAGCACAATATCATAAACAGGAAGCCCACTTTGATTCGTAGAAAAAGTTCTATCCCCCACAAAATTAGAAACTTTTCTATAATCGCCTTCGTTCACTAATTTTAAATAACTAGCAAAGCAAGGATATTTCTCAAAATGTTTTCCCTGATTATTATTCACAAGCTGACCAGCAAATTGCCAACCAAAACCGTAAAATCGTATATCGGATTGATTGATTTTTAAAAATTCAGACAACTTCATACCTGCATACACTCCATTCTCAAAACGAAAATTAGACGACTCCGTAGAAATTTCTTGAATACCGTTTTCAGGTACCCCTTTTTTCCAACGAATTTTTATTTTCCCACTAGGAGTATTAACCGTAGTAATAATTTCGTAATACAAACTACCTGGGGGCAGAGAATACCCTACCATTCTATAATCCAAAGTATCATGAATAACATTTTTTTCGCCGTACATTTTTTTTAAATCATTATGCGATGCTTGTAAATGAACTTTGCCTATCCCTTTGCAGGTAATCAAATTTTCTTGGCTAAACACCGAAAAAAAAGCTCCCCAACTTGCTAATAAAAAGAATATTACACGCATATCTTATCAATCTTTCACTCTTATAAACAAATTTTATACCGAAATTTTATCTTAATAAGGTAACGGTTCCAAAACGTTTGAAGGATTTACCGTTATTTCTTACCATTTTTACCACATAAGTATAAACTCCTTCAGGACAAGGTTTTCCATTTTTGGTCCCGTCCCAAAAAGTAGTCATATTATCCGTAAAATAAATGGGCGTTCCCCAACGGTCATAAATTTCTATCTCAAAAGATTTTATTCCTCTTAACACGTATTCAAATTTATCATTGGTACCGTCATTATTCGGTGTAAATACATTGGGAATCCAAACTGCAAAATCCTCTACGATAATTAATTTACCATATTGATAACAGTCCACACAATTCCGTTCATTGTAAACACATAAGGTAGCCTCAAATTCTCCGGTTTTATATTTATGCGTTATAGAAGCGTTACTTGTAGTTACCAAACTATCTCCATCACCAAAATACCAAACATATCTTACTCCATTCTGGGAATTGTTAATAAATGTAAAAATAGGATTTTCATTGCTAACAGGAGTATCTTTTTCAGGTTCGGTAATAAAATTAGCCACAGGATTTTGATAAGCGATAATAGTATATGAAGCCCTGTTAGAAGTACAACCGTTCGCAACATATTCAAAATAATACAAAGTATCTCCTTGAATAGGATGAATTGTCAATGTATTCCCTACTTGAACAAAATTTCCCTCTTTATCATACCAATTCACTTGGGAACCAGTCATCATTGGAACACTAAGTACTGCTAAACTATCCACACAAATGGAATCGGAACGATTAAGAACTGTAGTATTTTGAATAATAATATGGATAGCCACTCTATCGGAAGTACAACCTGCTAATACCGTTTCTACGAAATAAGTAGTAGGGTTAGACAACACAGGAGTGATGAGGGTATCCCCCACTTGAATAAAGTTTCCATTATTATCATACCATTGAACGGTACCTTGTGAAGAAACGATTAAAGTTGTTGATAGATTTTCACAAACCGTAGTATCACTTAAAAGTATAGGAACAGAAGGTTTTGAATTGACATTCACAGTAACAGCCACGCGATTAGAGGTACAACCATTTTGAATTGCTTCAACAAAATAGGTAGTAGTTTGATTTAAGTTTGGAGTAATAAAAGAATTGTTAGCGGATAATAAATTTCCACCACTTTGGGCGTCATACCAATTAACTTGAACACCATTGGGAACCGTGGCATTCAAAGAAATATTTTCACCTTCACAAATGGTAGCATCAGCAACAACAGGATTTTGAGGAATAGGATTTACATTCACTATAACCGCTACTCTATTGGATGTACAACCAAACGCTACAGCTTCAACATAATAAGTAGTGGTTGAAGTCAATATAGGAGTAACAAAAGGATTTCCTGTAAATACACTATTTCCGCCACTGGGAGCATCATACCAATCATATTGAACACCAGTAGGTGATGTAACTGTTAAAGTAGCCGTTTCATTTTCGCAGATGGTAGAATTAGCCGTCACAGGGTCGGGTAAGGTAGATAAAACATTAGCGGTAACGGCAACGCGTGAAGAAGTACAACTGCCTTGTATGGCTTCTACATAGTAAATAGTAGTTTGCGTTAAAACGGGAGTAGTAAAACTGGAACCTGTTCCTAGTAACGTGCCTGCATTCGGAGCATCATACCAATCAAAAGTTGCCCCTACGGGTGCTGTCGCAGTAAAAGTCCCTGTATTACCTGTACAGATAGTTATATCCGAAACCGTTGGGGCAGGAATATTGCTAGATACATTAGCGGTAACGGCTACGCGTGAAGAAGTACAACTGCCTTGTATGGCTTCTACATAGTAAGTAGTGGTTTGCGTTAGAACAGGAGTAGTAAAACTGGAACCTGTTCCTAATAAAGTACCTGCATTTGGAGCATCATACCAATCAAAAGTTGCCCCTATAGGCGCTGTTGCAGTAAAAGTCCCCGAACTGTTGGGGCATATTGTAATATCGGCTACCGTTGGCGCAGGAACATTTTGTATAGTAACCGTAACAGCTGTTCGTGTAGAAGTGCAACCTGAAATTACCGCTTCTAAGTAATACGTAGTATTGGTATTCAAATTAGGGCTAACAAAAGGATTTCCCGTGAACAAAGGCGTTCCACCAGAAGCCACGTCATACCATTGAAACGTTGCGCCCGCAGGAGCCGTAGCCGTCAAAGTTGCACTAGAACCTGAACATATTGTAGCATTGCTCACCGTTGGCGCAGGAACATTTTGTATACTAACCGTAACAGTTGTTCGTGTAGAAGTACAACCTGAAATTAC
>CAZBPK010000074.1:0-2530 GCA_964493765.1 uncultured Bacteroidia bacterium
CTTGTACCAAAGAACAAACTAAACCAGAAAAATCTACTGTAAATGAATTAGATTACAGTAATGAATCCTTGTTTCAACAAGTAAAAGATGAAGATTTGAAAATAACAGAATTAAAGCAGAAATCAAATAAGAATGGTTTACTTGACCCAACACCTGCTCAAATACAAGCTGTTGCACAATGGTTAGAAACCACTAATGCTATGATGCAGAAATATTTACAGGCTTGGGCAGTAGGTAGTTTTAAAATGCTTCAAAACCCTACTATTCGTGCCAAAATTAACGTAGCAGCTACTCAATATTTTCATCAAACCGGTGTAGACTTTTATGCCCCATTCTCAGAAGTGATTAACGATACTTCTGCTTTATTCGTGGAACTTAAAAATAGCATATTAGATTATGGAACTTTACCAGCCGATTTAAACACAATTCATCAATGTAAAACTTGTTATCACGAACCCACTTTTCAAATTAAAATAAGACCTAAATTTTTCTTGTATTATAAAAGTCATAATTTGTATCCAGGAATCAAGCTTAATAAGCCTTTAAGTGTAGCTATTGCTTATGGTAGAAATCCGAATGATATATTAGCATGGGAATACCAAGGAAATGGACAATGGAAAAGTAAAATTATTGATAGCTTTGAGTTAGAACAAAGAGCTTATATTTTAATTAGCCCTATGGTAGAATTTTCTGATGGTAGTAATTTGTTTATAAATCCTAGCGAAGGAGCAGGAAGGTGTATTAAAGAAGAGCTATTAGATCAAAATGGTCAATTTGTGGTTGTATGTAGATTTCCAAAAGGTAATTGTAAATGTGAACCTATTAAATTAAATATACTAAATGCCATCTATTAAATTCATTATTTGCATTTTATTATTTTCGAACATTTATGGACAAGAAAGAATTTTAAACCGTTTGCTAAAAATAGATAAATTTTATAAATTAGAAAACGATATATATATAGAACAAAAAGTACTTTTACAAATAACTCAAGATACATTATGCGTTGCATTGTTAGAGTTTGAAAAAATAAAAGAATATTTAGCGTTTCATAAACCGTCTTTTTATCCTGATGAAAAAAATAATTGTTATGATAGATACAAAAAAAAGTATCAAAAAATTAGCCAAAATTATGCTATAGTTTATGATATTCAGGACACTCTATCTGCTAAAAAATATAAACAAATAATTTCTAAAAACAAAAAAATAAATTTAAGAAGCGCTTATTATGAATGGTGTAAAGAAGGATTCGTTATAGATAAAAATGGAAAAATTTTTAAACCTGAAGACAATAACTTCAAAGCAGGAGTAAGGTTATCAGCAAAATGGATTAAAATTAAAGAATAAATTTATATGGTAGAATTCCCTGATGGTAGTAATTTGTTTATTAATCCTCTTGATGGAGAAGGTAGATGTTGTCCTTCGCAAACTACAGGTAGATGTGTTTTGGAAAAATCTCAATGTGGGTGGCTTAAAAGATGCAAATGTGAGGGTGGACCAATAGGATTAACAGAATATGCAATTTATTAGAATTCTTACTTTTGGGGTTTTGATGTCTATGCCTTTATTTTCTATTACTCAACCCGTAAAAGGAAAAGGTTATTCAAAAATTTATGAAAATTTATATGTTTTTAGAAATTTAGTTAATGGATATGATACTTTCCAAGTGAATTATTATTATACACACCATAAACTTCTTGAGGCTTGTATGACAAAAAAAATTAATCAAGGATTTGTCAAAAACATGGGATATGAATATGTTGAAAGTTTTGCAAAATTTTTTAACATATTATTTCAAGATACTTTTCAATTTTCTTTACCCGATAGTTCCGATTTAATTTACGCTTACAAAAAAGGGCTTATCAAAATAGATAAGAACTGTCCATGTGAGTTAACCAAACAAGGAGTAATTAATTTAAAATATCCAGGAAAGCCTTGCAAAGATTATGCTTTTCGGTTAGTAGCTTATTTTGTAAAAAAAGAAGATGTTGTTGAATAGTATAGCCACTAATTACACAAATTTAACTAATATTTCTATTCGTGCATTCGTGGCAAACCACCAACTTATCCACATACCTGTAACCTCAAAGAAGTTATCAACATTTATTGACTTTTTTTTTTTTTTTTTTATGAACTTTGTGTCATGTTTTTAATTTAAAAAATTATGCTTACTTTTGTAATATTTATTTTCTTAATTACTATGCTTTTAGCAAGCACTTTGTACATGACTTCTTGTACCAAAGAACAAACTAAACCTGAAAAAACTACTGTAAGCGAATTAGATTACAGTAAAGAATCCTTGTTTCAACAAGTAAAAGATGAGGATTTGAAAATAACAGAAGTTAAGCAGAAATCAAATAAGAATGGTTTACCTGACCCAACACCTGCACAAATACAAGCTGTTGCACAATGGTTAGAAACCAATAATGCTATGATGCAGAAATATTTACAGGCTTGGGCAGTAGGTAGTTTTAAAATGCTTCAAAACCCTACTATTCGTGCCAAAATTAACGTAGCAGCTACTCAATAT
>CAZBPK010000075.1:0-29579 GCA_964493765.1 uncultured Bacteroidia bacterium
ATACCCGGAAAAATCGCCCAACCTCCGTAGCGGGGACGGGAATCGAACCCGTGACCTTTGGATTATGAATCCAACGCTCTAACCATCTGAGCTACCCCGCCATCCCTATAAGAACTTAATAAAGAAACGCAAAATTAATAGATTATAATCTCATCTCCAAAATTTATTTCAAAAATTATTACAAAAAAAATTATATTTATATAATTATCAATTTTTTATAATAACAACTAAAATTTTTCCCTTCAATTTCATCAGATAAATCTTTTCATTAATATAAACATAATAAAAATCATAATAAAAATTTTTTTATTTTTTCATTCGTAAAATGATGAATGTTATATTTGCAAAAGTATTTTTAGGATAATGAAAGGAAAAAAAATTTTTGCAATTTTGGGTATAGTTTTCATAAGCTTTCTAGCAATTTTGATAGCTATTCCTTATTTTTTTATGGATAAAATTAACGAAAAAATCAAACAAGAAATTAATAAAAGATTAGTTGCCACTGTTGATTACAAAAACTTTAATTTATCCTTAATAAAGTCATTTCCGAATTTTTCTTTTTATCTAAATGATTTACAAGTAGTTGGTCAAAATCAATTTTCAAAGGATACATTAATAACTCTTAAGCAGTTTTCTTTCACAATAGACTTGATGTCTGTTTTTAAAGGAGATAAATTAGAAGTATTAGCCTTTCATTTAAAAGATCCAAATATTCATTTAAAAGTCTTGAGAGACGGAAAAGCCAATTGGGATATTGTCAAACCCGATTCTGTTCTTATTGAAGAAAAACAAGACACCTCAAAAGCATTTGCATTAAGTTTAAAAAAATATTCCATTCAAAATGGAAATTTGATTTATCAAGATAAGCAAATGCCAATGTATTGTGAAATTAAAAATTTGAATCATCAAGGTTCAGGAAATTTAATGGACGATATTATTGAATTTACTACCCAAACTCAAGTTGAGCATTTAACCTTTAATTATGCAGGAACTCAATATCTTAATAAAAAAACCATTGATGCAAAAATTGATATTCAGTTAGATAACAAAAACCAAAAATATACTTTCAAAGAAAACGCAGTCAATATTAATGAATTGGGTTTAAAATTTGATGGTTTTGTGAAACTTAATGAAACCAATATGGAAATGGATATAAAATTTGCTACCCTAAAAACCGATTTCCGTAGTATTTTATCATTAGTTCCTGGTGTTTATACCCAAGAATTTAAAAATGTAAAGACGGATGGTCAATTGGCTTTAAATGGTTATGCAAAAGGAATTTACCAAGAAAATCAATATCCTTCTTTTGGTATCAACTTAAAAGTAGAAAACGGTAAATTTCAATATCCAGACCTTCCCTTGCCTGCTCAAAATATTTTTATTGACTTAAAAATAAATAATCCTTCTGGAAATTTAGAAGACACGGAAGTCCAATTAAAACCGTTTAAAGCTGATTTAGGAGGTAATCCCATCAATATTCAATGGATTTCAAAAGGCCTTAATGTAATGACTATACAAAGTGAAATCAAAGCAAAATTAGATTTGGCAAAAGTATCTCAATTTTATCCTATTGAAAAAACAGAACTAAAAGGAAATTTTACTTGTAACGCAAAAATTAATGGTACATATTCAAAAACTTCTTTACCCAAAACAGAAGCAGATTTATCCTTAAAATATGGATATATTAAATCAGCGGATTTTCCTGCTTCCATTGAAAATCTCAATTTTGAAGCCAATGCACAAAACCCTACTGGCGATTATAAAGATACGAAAATCAAAGTTTCTAACTTCCACGCTGATTTAGATAAACAACCTATTGACGGGCATTTTTCTGTTGAGAATTTAGATAATCCTCAATTTGCTGCTGATATTACCGGTAAATTAGATTTAGAAAAATTAATGAAAATCTACCCAATTGAGGGCATGAAATTAACTGGTTTATTAGATATTCAAGAATTTAAAACACAAGGAGTTCAGTCCGATATAACCGCTGGAAGATATGATAAAGTACCTACTTCGGGTAAAGTTACCATCACCAATCTAGTATATGAAACTACGGAAATGCCCAAAGTAGAAATACAAAATGCTAACTTAATATTTACTCCTAAAGAAATTCAGTTACCTATTTATCAAGGAAAATTAGGATCTTCACCTGTTGAAATGAATGGAAACCTTTCCAATTACATGCTTTATGTTTTAAAAGGTGAAAAAATTAAAGGGAATTTTACTTTTAACAGTTCAAAATTTAATACCAATGAATGGATGGCAGAAAGTTCTACTCCCGAACAACAAAATACTGAAGCCACTTCTACATTAGAACCTGTTGAAATTCCTGAAAATATTGATTTTGTACTTACTTCTAGTATCCAAGAATTAATTTATGACACTTATAATTTGAAAAACTTCAAGGGAAAAGTCATTATTAAAGATAAAATATTAACCGTAGAAAACGCAGATTTTGATTTACTAGGGGGACGGTTCAAAAGTTCATTAAGTTATAATACTCGAAACATCAAAAAGCCAGAAGTGAAAATGAACATGGCTTTTCAAGAATTTAAAATTCCAGAAGCCTACCAAACTTTTTCAATGATTAAAAACTTTGTTCCTATGGCTGAAAAAGTTGAAGGAATTATGAACGCTTCATTCAATTACCAATCATTCTTAAAACAGGACATGATGCCCGATTTGGCTACCATTAACTGCTCTGGAATTGCAGAATTGTTAGATGTCGCAGCTAAAAATTTTGATTTTATTTCCAAAATAAATGATATCACCAAACTCAAAACTCAGAATGAAATCACTTTAAAGAACCAAAAAGTCAAATTTAAAATTGAAAACGGCAGGCTAAATGTTGAGCCATTTGATGTTAAATTAGGAGATCATCAAATGAATGTATCGGGTTCTAACGGTTTAGACCAAAGTTTAGATTATTTGCTAAAATTGACAATCCCCACTGGAAAAGCTGGAGAAACAGTAGTTCAACATTTGAATCAAATTACCAATAAATCTTTATCTACTCCTCAAAATTTAAAGGTAGATTTAAAAGTTACTGGAACAATGACTAAACCTGTTATTACACCCGTAGGAGCATCTACAGATAACAATTTAAAACAACAACTCAAGGACGAAGGTAAGCAAAAAGTAGAAGATTTAAAAAAAGAAGCTGAAGAAAAAGCCAAAGCAGAAGCGGATAGATTAAAAAGAGAAGCAGAAGAAAAAGCTAAAGCAGAAGCGGATAGATCAAAAAGAGAAGCAGAAGAAAAAGCCAAAGCAGAAGCGGAACGTCTAAAACAAGAAGCCGAAAGAAAGAAAGCCGAAGCAGAACGTAAAGCAAAAGAAGAAGCAGAACGCTTAAAACGTGAGGCAGAAGAAAAAATAAAACAAAAACTAAAAAATCCATTTGGGAGGTAAATAATTTAGGCGTACTCTTGGCTAACACTCAGGTTCTGGCTGTCTATGGCTTCGGTAATCATTTTTTCTACTTTTTCAAAAGTTTAAATAGGCAGTGCAAGGTATTATTCTCAAAAAATGCAAGATTTTTTGAGACCTAAAAAATTTTCAAATTTCACAATTCATAAATTTTGTATCTTTGCATAATAATTGGTATGTTAGATAAATTAAGTAACATAGAGGAAAGGTTTGATGAGGTCAATAGAATGTTGGCTGACGTTGAAATTATGTCTAAACCTCAAGAAATGAAAAAGTTAGGTAAAGAATTAAAAGACTTAACCAAAATTGTTGAAGTTGGTCGTAAATATAAATCTACTTTAAAAAATTTAGAATCAGCAAAACAAGTTTTAGCAGAGGAAACAGACGAGGAAATGCGTGAATTAGCTAAAGAAGAAATTTATTCTTTAGAAGAACTCATCCCCAAATTAGAAGAAGATTTAAAACAACTATTGATCCCAAAAGATCCTGAAGACTCTATGGACTGTATATTAGAAATACGTGCTGGAACAGGTGGAGATGAAGCATGTTTATTTGCTAATGAACTTTTTAGAATGTATCAACGATTCTGTGAACAAAAAAAATGGAAATTTGAGGTAAGCAGCGTTACAGAAGGTTCATCAGGAGGAATTAAAGAAGCAATAGTTTTCATTGAAGGTGAAGATTGTTTTGGTTCCTTAAAGTACGAATCTGGTGTGCATCGTGTTCAAAGAGTACCTCAAACAGAAGCAAATGGTCGTATTCATACTTCAGCTGCTACCGTAGCTATTTTGCCTGCTCCTGAAGAAGTTGAAGTTGAATTAAATATGAATGATATTCAAAAAGAAACCTTCTGTGCTTCTGGAAATGGTGGGCAATCTGTTAATACAACTTATTCTGCTGTAAGACTTACCCACATTCCTACGGGTATTGTGGTTTCTATGCAAGATGAGCGTTCTCAAATTAAAAATTTTGAAAAAGCATTAAAGATCTTAAAAGCTAGAATTTATGAAATTGAAATGAATAAACGTTTAGAAGCTACTTCAGCTTTAAGGCGTTCATTAGTATCAACAGGAGACCGTTCCGCTAAAATTCGTACTTATAATTTTCCACAAAGTAGAGTAACTGACCATAGAATCGGTTTGACGCTTTATAATTTACCCACGATAATGGATGGTAATATTCAAGACATAATTGATGCTCTAAGAATCGCTGAAAATGCGGAAAAATTAGCAGAAGGTGCTAAATCTGCTTAAATTTGTTTAATTTCTTTTGGCAAATAAATATTTTTGTTCATGAAGTTTGTCTTTATTGACCATTTATGGTTTTTGTTATTTATATTGCCTATATCATTGATGCTCTTGTTTTGGGTTTATAGACGCTCAAGTTTTATCATACCCTACTATTTTGACATAAAAAAAATTCATTTTTTTCAGCCTCAATTAAAAGCCTATTTAAGAACTATTTCCTTATTTTTTATCAGTTTTGCCTTTTTAGGACCATACTTTGAAGGTGATAATCAATTAGTACCTATAATCAACAAAGAAATCATATTTTTATTAGATGTTTCTGCTTCTATGAATTGTGAAGATGTTCAGCCATCAAGACTAAAAAAAGCAAAAAAAGAAATTAAAATGATGGTTCAAAGACTTCAAGGCTGTAAAATGGGATTAATTGTTTTTACTTCATTTCCTTATATTCAAAGCCCTTTAACCAACGACCCTAAAGCAATTGAAATGTTTTTAGACCTTCTAGAGACTAACCAATTTGCTAATACAGGAACTGATTTTCGTAAAGCTTTATTAAAAGCAGCAGAAAGATTCACTCCAGATAGCTTATCCAATGAAGCTAGTAAATCCATTATTTTAATTAGCGATGGTGAAGATTTTGGAGAAAAATTTTCCTCCGTAATTGAGCATTTAAAACAACTTAATATCAAAGTTTTTTGCGTGGGTGTAGGCACAAAACAAGGTCACAAAATTCCAAAACCTGAAGGAGGATTTTTTCTGAATAATAATGGTTCTTTTGCTATATCTCGTTTAAAAAATCAGTCTTTAAAGTTTATTGCCAAAAAATTTGAAACTCCTTATTACGAATTACAAACCATTAACGACCATTTAGATGCTTTATCGGAACAATTAGAAAAAGAAAAATTTACAGTTCTAGGTGTTGAAGAACAAATTAAAGAAGCAAATTTTTATCAATGGTTCTTGCTTCCAGGATTTATTTTATTATTGATTTCCAATATTTGGATACCTATAAAAGTTGGATAATGGATAAAATTAAATTTTTATAATTAAACATTAAATTCAATAAAAAAAAACTGCTCAATGGGCAGTTTTTTTTATTGAAGTGGTCCCACAAGGGCTCGAACCTTGGACCTACTGATTATGAGTCAGTTGCTCTAACCACCTGAGCTATGGGACCTTGAATTTGAGACTGCAAAATTAAATACTTTTTTTGAAGCTACAAATTTTTTTTTATTTTTTTATGATATAAGTTTTTTTACCCTTACTGTTAGTAATTTCCTGAATATTCACTTTTACGGCAGATTCAGAATTAGAATTTTTAGTAAATGTATTGATTAAGGGTCTTACTTTATAACCATAAGCTTCTCTATAGGTTTTATCAACAGAAGGTATAAAAATATCTTCATCTTCATATTCAGAAGGAGTAATATCTGCTGTTCTAACCACCCACAAATTGGTACATTTGGAACGTCTAGCATATTGCTCTTTTGCAAAAAGCAATGCTAATTCAGCACTGGGAGCATGAACACAGCCAACATGAACATGTTGCTCTCCTCTACTTCTTTGATGAAATACTTCATAGGTTTGCCATTGGTCAAGTTCTTGGGCTTCTTCAAAACCCTCATTATATTCTTTTGGCAAATTCAATCGATTTACTCTTGGATCTAAAAACTTCATTTTAGGGTAATTTTTGATTGCAAATATAATAAAACCCCTGATAATTTTTCCAATTCTTGAGGATTTTTTATGAATTTCAATTTTTCAATTATTAAAATTTTAACATTTTGTGGCAAATTTTCATACTCAAAATTTAAAGTATAGTTCTGATTTTGATAACTAATGGGCACCAAAACTTTAGATTCTTTTAAAAAATTTAAAATTTCCTTTGATTCCCTTTTTAACCACTCTTTCTTTAGTTGTTCAAACCATAACATATTATTAAAATTTGATTTTTTTAATGTAAACCAAAGCAATCCTAACTTATTTACATAGCTTTGAACTGATAATTCCGATGGATTAATTCTTGAAGCCTGATTAAAAGGAAGATTTTCATATACTTCATTCTCTAAAAATATTTTTTTATTGAAACTTAAAGTTGCGTTAAAATAATAAAAATCCGTTTCACTATCTTTCAGAATTGTATATACAGAAAGCTCTTGATCCAACATAGAATACATCGTTTCAACCCATTTTTTTAGTTTATTAATGGTAAATTTTTCATCAAGGTATATCCATTTATTAGACTTATTATCCCAAAAAACATCAATCTTTAATACTCCATTAATTTGCTTAATATACTTTTGTATTAGTGTATCTTGATTTAATTTTTGGGCTGAATACAAACCATGTTTTAATAACAACAAAAAAGTATCTTGGTCATAAATATGAACATTATAATCATCAATTGTTTTTATAATTGACGTAAAATTTTCTTGGAGTAAATAGTTTTGAACAATTTTTAAAAGATATTGTGAATTGTTGGAGTTATTTTCATAAAGTTTTTTCCAAATTCGTAATGCATTGGAATAATCTTTATTGTATTCTAAGTTATTAGCGTGGTTATTCAAATAATAAAAACGTGTTTCTTTTTTTTGGAAAAAAATTAAAAACACTGTAAAAATAAAAAAAACAAAAACCCCCAAAAAATAAAACACTTTCCATTGATTAATAGTAGATTCTTTGGGGGTTTTCATAAAAAAATTAATTATTAAGCTAAGGGAGTAACATACTTCTCGGTGGGTGATAAAAGTGCTTTTCTTACCCATCTTCCTTTTTCTTCAGCTACTCTTCTTACCGCTAACCTTTCTTTATTACAAGGACCATCACCATTAATAACCCTCATAAACTCCTCCCAGTCGGGTTCTGTATATTCCCAAATACCATTACTATTTTTTTTCAAATTAGGATCGGGTATTACAAGTTCTAACTCCCAAATTTTGGGTACATACATATTCAAAAATTCTTGACGCATAGCATCATTAGAAGCCATTTTTACTTGCCATTTCATTAATATTTCGGAATGAACTGAAGTTTTATCAGGAGGACCAAAAAAGTGCATAATTGGAGGCCACCATCTATTTAAAGCCTCTTGAACCATTTGCCTTTGTGTGGGTGTACCTGTTGCTAAATGCACAACATTGTCATATCCGTATTTCAAATGAAAAGATTCTTCATAACAGATTCTTTCCAATGCTCTACAATAAGGACCATAAGAACCTTTTGCATTTGTCACTTGATTAATAATTGCACCTGCATCAATTAACCATGCTATTACAGCAGAATCAGCCCAAGTTACTGCAGGATAATTAAATACGTTTGAGTATTTAGATTTTCCTGAAATTAAATCATTAATCATTTCTTCTCTGGATTTACCAAGGGTTTCAGCAGCAGAGTATAGTAATTGGGCATGACCCACTTCATCTTGAACTTTTGCCAATAACGCTAATTTTCTTTTGAAACCGGGTGCTCGGGTTATCCAAGTACCTTCTGGTAAAGCTCCTATTATTTCGGAATGAGCATGCTGCTCTATCATTCTGATTAACTGCCTTCTATATTCATAGGGCATCCAATCCATAGGCTCTATTTTTTCGCCTCTTTCTATTCTAGCTTCAAATTCGGCAAGCTTTTTAGGGTCTTCTTCATGGTATTTTTTTCCATGATTGTCATATTCTACTATACTTAAACTTCCGTACATAGATTTGAGATTTTTACAAAAATACTAACAATTTTCTTTTCTAAAAAGTTTTTTCTAAAAAATCCATTTTTTTATCGTTTATTGATAATTTTTTGGGCGTGTCCCTTACGCTTACGCTTCAGGGTCGGGCTTGCTACGGGCTTCCCTAACGCTTCGGCAATCCTTTTTCCACTTTTTTCAAAAGCGTTAAAAGGCAGTGCTAAACCCTTCGCATCCCTCACGCTTATAAAATACTATGCATCTTATCTATCCTTTTATTTTTAGCAATTCATGATAAATCTCTTTCATCTTTTCTTGTTCCAAACGTCTCAATACAGAATCTATATTAGATTGATTAACAAAGTTTTCCGTAATAGAAATTCCACCTTCCCAATTTATAACTTGATGAGCCCAACCACTTGGAGTAAAAACCAAATCCCCAGGATATTGAACACAAGTATAAGGATGAGTTTTTTTTAATAAAGGAAATTTTTCATAATCAGGATAAAAAGCATCTACTTTTAAATCATAAAGAAACTCAAAATCCGAAGGAGGAAAAAAAATCCAAATTTTACAACCTGATAGAATAACATTCCATGCACTCGTGTCCACAATGTCTAAATGTAAAGCTGATTTAGTACCTTTAGCTCCAATATAAAACCAACGCAATTTGGGTTTTTGAACATTTTGAAAATCCTCAAACCAAGAATGAAAAAAATTAGGCACTTCATAATCTTTTAAAAGCTCAGGAAGATTTTCTTCAAAAGTCCAATCCACCAAATAAAATTCTGAATTATTCTTCTCATAAAAATTTTCAAAAAAATTTTTTATTTTCATTTTATGAAATGAACGGTCAGAAAGTTTTAATATATCCAATTCTAAATCAGGAACACTAGATTTAAAAAAACTTGGAGTACATTTTTTGAGTAAATTCCATGATTGTGCATAATTTTTTAAAAGAAAAGGCTTCTGATGATGAATAGAAAAAAAAGATTCTTCATTCATAGAATGAAATTCTAAAATTGAAGTACCCCAATTTTGATTTTTAAAAAAATGTAAATCCATAAAAGATCATTGATTTTTTTGTGGATTTTGTATCCAATTTAATAGCCAATTTTTCTCTTCTTCAGAAAAACCTCCATATTGAATGAGTGTTTGAAAATCTGTGAGAGAAGAAAAAGGAATTTGATGATTTTGAAAATGTAATTGAGCCTGAGGAAAACCATATTGAAAAATACTCATAAGATACTGAATTTGACAACCTTTTTCTTGTAAAGCTAAACAAGCATTTAAACTGCTTCCACCTGTAGAAATTAAATCTTCAATTACAACAACTTTTGAATTATCGGGCAAAGAACCTTCAATTTGGTTACCCAAACCATGTTTTTTAGCTTCGGAACGAACATAAACAAATGGCAAATTAAAAATTTCAGCAACTAATATTCCCCAAGCTATACCACCCGTTGCGACTCCAGCAATACAATTAAACTCTAAATTTAAAGACTTTAAGTTTTCGCAGAAAGCTTCAACTATTAATTTTCTCTCTTTGGGATAAGACAACATTTTTCGGTTATCACAATAAATAGGAGATAATATTCCTGAACTCCAACGAAATAATTGCTTTGTGTTGATTTTTACAGCTTCTTTTTCTAACAATAATTCAATAATCTTTTTTTGATTTTCGTTTACCATAGCCACAAAATTAGATAAATAATGAATAAATAAGGAATGATAAATTCTAAAAGGGTTTTCAGGTAGTTTCCAAACATAAAAATCAAAGGCTTCAATTAAAAATAATGAAGCCTTTAATTTTTATATACTTAAATAGGATAAGCTATTTATTCAGGTAAAGACTTAATTACTTCACCGAAGGCTAGTACTTTTTCTCCTTGATAACTTTGTTCAAATTTTACAGTAATTCTACCATTTTTATTATCTATTTTGGTTACCTTACCTTTAGCAAATGCTCCAACCCAAGGAGCCATTACGGTATCGCCTTCTTTAAAATCAGGTTTTAATGGAATTGGAACACAATCAGATTTAGGAACAGCGGTAAATTCTGTAAAAATTATTCCCATAACTTTATCTCCTTCAGCACGAAACACTTCCATTAAGCTCCACGACCCATCTTTTTTTACAGCACAGCAAGAAGAAGGAGCAAAATCTCCTTTATTAGTAATATTAATAAATTCACCGGGTTTTAGTGTATATGCAAATTGACCAATCGGAGTAGTTTTATCATCTGCTTTAGCAGGATTATCATAAGTTAAACCAATCATAATGGCTTTGGGGGCTGAAGGATTTGCATCTACAACAATAGCCCTTGTCATGTTTACAGCCCATTTTGCTGCTAAAATATCACCCACTTTCACTGATTCATTTTTGGGAATTCTAACAATTCCAGAATTAGGTATTTTATTATCTCCAACAAAATCAATTACAGATTCATTATTTCCGCTTTCCTTTAATTTTCCAAGCAAAAATTGGGTTCCAAATTTATCTTTTCCAGCAGCTAGGTCATTTTTAATTAAATTCATATTCACATAAAATACGTTTTCACCGGGTTGAGCATCAGTTTTTTCAATAATTGGAAAATCAAATGGCATTTTTCCGGGTTCTAAATTTACGTCTTGTTTGGGTGTGTCAGATGGTGAATTATCAGTTTTATGAGAGTTTTCACCCATTTTTCTAATACGTTCCATTCCAACAACTTCATCTGAAGTTGCGTCATAACCTTCGTAGTGAATTTTGTATTTGCCTTCATTTACTTCCAAAATGTTAGCTTTATACCAACTACCATTCCATTCTACTTCAACAACATCACCAACTTTTAGTCCTTCCTCTTTAGAATTAGAAGAATTTTGACCTTTTTTACAAGCGGTTTGAAATAAAATCAAACCTAACAAACTGAAGTTAATTAACAATTTTTTCATGATTAAAAGTTTAGTTTGACAACAAAATTAAACATTTATTTTAAACAACTCACACATATACTAATTTTTTTTTATTTTTACCCAAAAAATTATGCTAAAGTTTATACTTTTCCTTTTCTTTCCATTACAAATAGCCGCTCAAAGTTCGCAAGATTTATTTTATTCTTTTCCAGCGAGTTCCTCAATATTAGGTTCGGATTCAATAAAGTTATGGATACATATACCAGAAAATTATCCTTCATCTGGTGGCGGATTAATGCTTGGTTTACATGGATTGGGAGAACCTAATAATAGTAATGAAATACGTACATTTTTGACTCCCACAAGCGATAATTATAATTTATTATTGGTTTGTCCTCAACCTTATTTAAGTCAAGAAAATCCTACACAAATTGCTAAAAGCAAGGCAGTAATAACAGAAACTATTGATTCGATTTTAGCATGGTATTCAATTAATCAACAAAAAATTTATATATGCGGGTATTCTGCAGGTAGTGATGTATCTGCCCATTATGTTTTAGAAAATCCCAAATATTCCGTTAAAGGTTTTATATGGTTTGCACCTGGCTTTTATGGTTCACTACTTTACTCCAATATTGATACTTCTCAAGCCAATCCTATTCCGCCGATTTGCTTGTGTCATGGTACTTCAGACTTGGTTTCTCAAACTAGTGCAATAAGAATAGAAAATGTTTTTAAAAATAGTAGTGCACCATTTCTTAAAATTAACCCTCAAGGTATTGGACATACTATGAATTATCCCAATTTTTCTCAAGATATTAGTACTTGTTTGAATTTTTTTATCAGTCTAAATAATACCTCAACTCAAAAATCTCAAAATCCAACATTACAAGTTTATCCCAACCCATTTTCAAATGAACTCTATATAGAAACCCAAAGTAACCACTCATTTCAAGTAGAAATTTATAATCTAATGGGAAATTTAGTACATTATGAAAGAGCTAACAAAAATTATTCAAGAATTAATCTTGATCAATTACTATCTGGGATTTATGTATTGGTCATAAAAAATGAAGAAATGATTTATCAAACTCACAAGTTGATAAAAGAGTAAAGTTTCGCATTTCCATCATGGAAAAAACTAAAATTATGTTAGCAGTAAATCAATTTTTCATAGGAATAATTATTTATTCTCAGCGAAATTGTGTTATATGCGTGAGGGATGTGAAGGGCACGAAGTGGCACTGCCTTTTAACGCTTTTGAAAAAAGTGGGAAAAGGATTGCCGCAGCGTTAGCGAAGCCCGTAACAGCCCGACCCGTAGCGTAGCAAGGGGCACGCCCAAATGCACCTAAAAAATAAAAACCACCCCAAGAAAGGTGGTCTTTTTGTGTATAGTTTTATGAAAATTATTCTTTAATAAATGGAGTGATTTTTGTGAAATAACGAGTTTTATCAGGAGTAAAATTATCCTTACCGTCTAAACCTTTGATTACGAAAATTTCTGTTGTAGTTTTAGTATTTTTCTTTTTAAATTTATTCATTTCATCAACAGTCATTAACCAATCTTTATCGGCAATGATAATCAGTAATTGGGTTAAAATTTTTCCTTTGGGGTTGTCAATGGTGTAGAAAGGTTCATATTTTTTTTCGTAACCAGCTAAAGGAACAATCATACCGTTGCCAAGAGCGGAGAATTTTTTTTCAAGACCTTCTAAAGTCATAAAAGGTGTGTCAGCGATTATTTTAGTAACTTCAGGTCTATGCCAGCCTACTCCAATAGCTAAACCCGCACCAACTCCAAAACCATAAACATAAAGAGAACCCACATAAGTATTTCTACAAAAATCAATCATAGCATTCATATCATCAACAAACTCTGGGTATATATACATGTTATTGTCAATTTTGAAGTCATCGGATTTTCCGAAACCTCTGTAATCAAAAGAAATAACATTCACACCAAGAGATAAGAAATAACTTAAACGTTGGATATAATCCGCCATATTGCCTTCTCCACTATGAGCAAAAAGCACGGTTTTTGAAGTTTTGACTGTAGCCGGAAGTACCCAAGCATTCAAATTTAAGCCATCTTTAGTTTTTACTTTTTTTTCTTCGAATTTGATGTTGTACTTGTCTGGGTATTCTTTGTATTCTCTGGTTGGATTTAAACTATACCCTAAAGATAACGAAGCGAAATAACACGCTACAAATAAAACGATTTTTTTCATATATTTAAAAATTTTGGCACAAAAGTAAATAATAATTGTAAAACTGAATAGTAAAATATCAAAATATGTACCAAAAAAATTGAGGTATTCAATAGAAAACGGCTTGGAATTAAAATTTTTTATAACTTGCGAAACTTTTTGAAGAACATACATGAGTAAATATAATTATTTTGCTAAAAAGAGTTTATCAAGTTTATTGAACGAGGCAAAGGGAATAGGAGAAAAAACTGATCTCAAGAAAACCTTAACTGCCACAAGTTTAGTGATGTTAGGTATAGGTGCTATTATTGGGGCGGGCTTATTTTCTATTACAGGATATGCAGCTGCTAATAATGCTGGACCTGCTGTTACAATTTCATTTGTGATTGCTGCAATTGCTTGTGCATTTGCTGGATTATGTTATGCTGAATTTGCTTCCATGATTCCGATTGCAGGTTCTGCTTATACTTATTCATTTGCAACTATGGGTGAAATTGTTGCTTGGATTATTGGTTGGGATTTGGTTTTAGAGTATGCAGTAGGAGCAGCAACTGTATCTATCAGTTGGTCCGCTTATTTAATCAAATTATTTAAAGACTTGGGAATTAATTTCCCTGTTCAATATGCTTTATCCCCATTTCAAACTTATACTTTAGAGGATGGTACTTTGATACATGGTTTTATCAATTTACCAGCTGCATTTGTAGTAATACTTATGTCCTTATTATTAATGAGAGGTACTCAAGAATCAGCATTAGTAAATTCTATAGTAGTAATAATAAAAGTTGCAATTGTATTATTGTTTATTACTTTAGGTTGGGGTTATATCAATCCTTCAAATTATACACCATATATACCAGAAAATACGGGAAATTTTGGAGAATACGGTTGGAGTGGTATTGTAAGAGCAGCTGGAGTTATATTCTTTGCTTATATTGGTTTTGATGCGGTATCTACAGCAGCTCAAGAAGCAAAAAATCCTAAAAGAGATATGCCTATTGGAATTTTAGGTTCTTTAGCTATATGTACAGTCTTATACATTTTATTTGCACATGTAATGACAGGTTTATCTCATTATACTGAATTTAAAGGAATAGATGGTATTGCCCCTGTAGCTACTGCTATTCAAAAAACACCTTATCAATGGTTATCAAGAGGAATTATTTTCGCAATTCTTGCAGGGTATATGTCGGTTATTTTAGTAATGTTAATGGGGCAAAGTAGAGTATTTTTCTCTATGTCAAAAGATGGATTGCTTCCTGCAGTATTCTCAGAAGTACACCCTAAGTGGCAAACTCCTTGGAAATCCAATTTAATTTTTTGTTTATTTGTAGGTCTATTTGCTGCTTTTGTTCCAGGTCATGTAGTAGGTGAAATGACCAGTATAGGCACTTTATTTGCATTTATTTTAGTTTGTGCTGGTGTAATTATTATGAGAAAAACTCAACCTGATGCTCCACGTGCTTTTAAAACACCTTTAGTTCCTTTAGTTCCAATATTAGGAATTTTATGTTGTTTAGCGATGATGGTTTCTTTACCCAGCGATACATGGTTAAGACTAATAGCATGGATGGCTCTAGGAATAGCTATATATTTCGGTTATAGTATCAAACATAGTAAATTAGGTCGTAATACTGAAAATTAAAAATTATTTTTGGGTATTTAATTTTGAAGTTTTAAAAAAAAGATATAATTTTGCAGACCTTTTGTGGGGTTAGAATTGTTAATAAAAAAAGTAAAAAAATATGCGTGCATTATTTAATTTAGTAGAAAATTATAAAAAAACTGACATTCCTGATTTTAAAGCTGGAGACACAGTGGCGGCTCATGTGATTATAAAAGAAGGAAATAAAGAGAGAATCCAAGTTTTCCAAGGGGTGGTAATTCAAAGACGCGGTAGTGGTGCAACCGAGACGGTGACCATCAGAAAAATTAGTGCAGGTGAAATTGGAGTAGAAAGAATCTTTCCTATACACTCTCCTATTATCAGTAAATTTGAAGTTATAAGAAAAGGAAAAGTGAGAAGAGCAAGAATTTTCTATTTGAGTAAACTCAAAGGAAAAGCGGCTCGTATCAAAGAAAAAATGATTTAATCTTCATATAAGATAAAAGTTTATAAGTGTACTGTCTAAAAAGTACACTTTTTTAATTTTCATTCATGAGAAGAAAAATTCAAAAAAAAATCAATTTTTTTAAATATCCCAACTGCTTTCAAGCCAATGAAAATCAGATTCTTAAAGGTCATTCCTTTTTTGATAATGAAAATCCTATTGTGCTTGAACTTGGCTGTGGTAAAGCAGCTTTTTCAATACAACTAGCAAGAAACCACCCTAACCAAAATTTTATAGCCATTGATACCAAAATCAATCGTTTAGCAGACGGAGCAAAAATCGCATTAGATGAAAATCTTCATAATATCGTTTTTATTCAAATGCATATTGAGCAAATTTTGCTTCATTTTGATTATCAAATAATTGATACCATCTGGATAACCTTCCCAGACCCCTATCCCAAAGATAGACACGAAAAACATCGTTTAACCAATTTAAAATTCCTGAATTATTATCATCATCTCTTAAAGCCTGATGGTAAAATTTACTTTAAAACCGATAATAAAGAACTCTTTGATTACACATTAATTGTTCTTGAAACTGTTCATTGGAAACCCGCTGAGTTTACCTTTGATTTGTACCAATCACAACTCATTAACTTGGATAATTCTATTCCTACCGAGTATGAAAAAATTTTTGTTAAGCAAGGCAAAAAGATTTGTTACTTAAAATTAGAGAATTCTCCTAACATTTTGGAAAATGTTCCTTTGGAACCTACCCCTGTTTTTTCTACAATTAAAGAATGGATTCCCAATGATGAGATTTGGAATCTAGAAGCACTTAACCCATTTAAAAATCAACCCAGTGTATTAGTTTTTGAGGAATATGATATGAATATGCAGTTCGCAAGAACCAACGATTTTGAAAAATTTTTTTGGGTTATTATTAAAGGAGAGGTGCGAATAGAAGTAGTAAAAAAAGAGGAACAAAAACAAATAAAATTCAACGAATATGGGCAAGTGATTGATTTTTCTGGGGAAGATTCCAAGATCTATGGAATTACCCTTCAAAGAACTTTGTTAGTGAAAGTACCAAAATCTATATGAAGTGTTTATTAACCACTTTAAATGCAAAGTATATTCATACGAATTTAGCAATTCGGCTGCTTTATCATTTGAACAAAAAAGATTTTCCTAATTTAGAGTGTAAAGAGTTTACAATCAAAGAAGATTTTAATAAGGTTGCTCTTTATTGTGCAAATTATGAACTTGTTGCATTGAGTTGTTATATATGGAACATTTCTCAGACCTTAGAACTTTGCCAAAAAATTAAGCAGTTATCACCTAGTACTCAGATTCTTTTGGGAGGTCCTGAAGTTTCTTATGAATGGAAAGAGGTTATTGCATTAGATTATGTGGATTTTGTGGTAGTAGGGGAAGGCGAATATCCTTTTCAACAATTTTTAAGGAATTTTCCAAAGCCAGAGAATATCCCCGGTTTAGCATACAAATCTTCTATTGAGCAAGATATTATTTTTCATGATTTAAAACAAAACTTTGATTTACAACTTTATAAAGGCATAAATCCTTTTGAAGGTGAAACTCAAGAAATATTGAAAACCAAAGTTTTATATATGGAAACTTCACGAGGTTGCCCTTATAAATGCGAATTTTGTTTAGCTAGTTTGGATAACAAGGTTCGTTATTTACCTATGGAAACCATTAAAGAAACTTTGTTTTATTTAATGAAAAATGGAAAAACTATAAAGTTTTTGGATAGAACCTTTAATATCAAAAAAGATTTTACTTTGGAAATTTTTCAATTCATTTTGGAACATCACCAACCTGATAATGTTTTTCAATTTGAAATTACAGCCGATATTTTACATCCAGAAATTATTCAATTTATTCAAGAAAAAGTACCTCAAGGATTATTTCGTTTTGAGATAGGAATTCAAACGGTAAATACAGAGTCTAATTTAGCAGTAAGTAGAAAACAAAACTTCGAAAAAACAAAAAAAATTATTGAGCAGGTCATTGATTATGTGGAAGTACATGCAGATTTGATTGTAGGCTTACCTTATGAAGGTTGGAAGGAAGTAGAATGGAGCTTTAATCAAGTATTTGCCTTGCATCCTCAAGAGCTTCAATTAGGATTTCTAAAATTTTTGAAAGGCACTCCATTAAGAAATCCTCAAAAAATTCAAGAACATGAATATGTTTTTGAATCTAAAGCCCCTTATCAAATGATAAAAAGTAAATACTTAACCGAAAATGAACTTTCTGAAATCCAAATTATTGAAAATGCCTTAGAAATTTACTGGAATAAAGGTCGGTTAGTCCGTACCTTAAAATATCTGACTACCCATTTCAATATGTTTGAGTTATTTTGGAAACTTGGAAAACTATTTCTCACTAAACACGATTTTCATAAGCATACTATTGATGATGTTTATGAGATAGCAGAAGAATTCTTCTCTGATTTTTATTGCCAATTTCCTGAAATTCAAGAAATCTTAGCTATTGATTATTATTCTTACTTCAAATCACGTCCCAAACAAAGATTTATTTATGATTTGCCATTAATCGAAAAAAAACAATGGTTGAATTTAAAAAATGATTACTCAAAATTCAATCAACTTATTTTAATGAATATTCAATATTATGAAAAATACAGTAAGTTAGTAAAGGATTTCAAAATTATCAATTTAAACTCTCAAATAGCTATATCCTATAATAAGTCATTATTATAGGTTATTCATCAACAGCAATCAAAATAAATTAAAACTCATTAGGGTAATTCGCTTTAGAGATGCAATTCATATTCTCACTAATTCTATGTTCTATATAAGATTGTAAGCCTTTTTCAATTATAATTTTTTCTAATTTCAAAGCTGCATCTATATTTTCTTTACCCCAATACCATGTATTATGGTTTCCATCTCCATGTAAGCAGATTTGAAAAGAATTTTTAGACACATCTATGAAACAAAAAGTGTTCTTTAATTCTACCCCTTTAACAAGTGTATGCCCTGGATTAATATACTCAGGAAAATCATATATTGGACGATAATCATGAATTGAGTTCCCGGTTTTAACATTTTCTGTTTTTTGTAAATCTACAAAATGAGAAATTTTTTCTAATAAATCTTGTTGATTTTCAAAACGTATTTGGGTTTTTACTTCCGGTGGTAAATCCATGGGACCAGAGGAGAAAGATCCAAAAATATAAAAAAAATGGAGCTGTTTAGCCCATTGAATAACCTCCTTTTTCTCATAAGGTTCACATAAAACTTCTATAGGAATATCATTTTTCAAGACTAGTTTTTAGAACGCAAATTTAAACAAAATTCAATTTTGCTTCTTAAACAATTAAAAATTCAAAGTTTAGACTTGTTTATAATAAAATTAGTCGTAACTTTGTAAAAAAATTATTTATGTTTGATTGGCTAAAAAAGCTCTTTGGCTCTAAATCTGAAACTATTGAAGTCTCAAAAACTCAATCTAATACATCTCAAGACAATATATTGGATTGCAGAAATATGAATTGTCCAATGCCTATTATCAAAATTTCTCAGAAATTCAAATCTATGAATATTGGAGATTCTATTACTGTAACTGCTACAGATCCTGCATTTCAGCCTGATGTTGAAGCTTGGGTAAGAAAAACAGAAAATGAATTAGTTTCCTTTGAAGATAAGGGGCACGAAAAAGTTGCGGTAATAAAAAAACTTAAATAATATGCAACCAACTGTATTAGAAAATTATCAAGAAGTACTCAAAGAGCTTCAAATTAAAGTTCAAAATTTAGAAAAAAATCAACAAGAAAATGCTCTTTCAATTTTATGTAGTTCTAATGATTTAGATAAACTTATGCCTGCTTTAATTGTAGCAACAGGAGCAGCAAGTTCTGGCATGAAAGTGGATATTTTCTTTACTTTGTGGGGTTGTTTAGCCTTACAAAAAAAGAAAATCTATAAAGGAAAAGGATTTCTTGAAAGAATGATGATGATAATGACCCCAAAAGGCTTAAAAGGTATTGGTTTATCTAAAATGAACATGATGGGTATGGGTCCTATTTTTATGAAACTTATGATGAAAAAACATAACATTGCTACTTTAGAAGAATTAATACAAACCGCATTAGATTTAGGGATCAATATTCATTCATGCCAAATGACAATGGGAATGATGGGTATTACAAAAGAAGAAATGATTGATGGCATATCCTATTGCGGGGCAGCTGCTTATATAGAACAAGCCTCAAGAGCAAAAGTAACCTTATTTATTGGCTAATAAAAAATTATGAATACAGAAAATTTTGATGTACAATTTATTATACATTCTGGCAGAGAACAAGAAAGTAAAGCAGTTTTAGGATTAGCTACAGCATTAGCCATGGCTTCGGCCGGAGCTCAAGTAGTAATTTTTTTTACTTTAGAAGCTGCAATATGGGCTGACCCAAACTATGGTAAAGACAAAGTAGTTCCTAATTTTGAGTCTATAGATACTTACATGGCTTTACTTTATGAAATGGGTGTTGTTTTTGAAGGCTGTACAGCTTGTGTTGAACTTCATTGCTCTCATTTAAAAGATGATAAAAATAATTTTTGTTTGAGACCAGGGTTTCGTTTAGCAGGTTTATCTACTGCTGCTATTCGTGCTACCAGCATCAAAACTTTAACTTTCTAAGTTTTTAAAATGTTCGGTCTTTCCATTAGAAAATCCATTTTTATTGCACTCACACTTATCACTCTTCTCACTTTATCATTTTCTTTATTATTTTTTTATTTGCAAAATCAATCTTTTGAGGGCTTTCATCAGAAGTTAAGTAGAAATTCAAGCCAATTGATTAAATCTGAGGAACTCAATTTGACATTAAATGAATTGAATTATTTTACCAAAACTAACACTGATTTTAACAAGGATTCGCTTTATTTAATTTTAAATGAATACAATCAATCTATTAAGTCTTTAGATATTCAAAAATCTCAGGAGATTTCAAAACATTTAGAATTATTTTTACAAAAAGATAGTATAGAAATTGCAAATTTGAAATCTCTACTTCAAGAAGTAAAAAAATTAAAAGATAATCTTATCATTGAAAATCAAAACTTAATCAATGAATATGAAAATCAAAAAAAGGGTATATTTTTAAAATTTTGGTTAGCTGCAATTGGAATTTTATCTATAGCAATAATTTTTAGTTTATGGTTTAGTATAAATATTACCAAAAGTTTAAGGACTTTATTAAAGATTATTCAAGAGATAGTTAGAGGAGATTTTAATCAAAGATTAATCGTAAGAAAAAAAGACGAAATCGGGCAAATAGCAATGGCTTTCAACCAAATGGCGGATAATATTCAAAATATTATTGAAGATATAGAGAGAATTAACAGTGAAATGGAAGGTATGAACGTGTTTTTGGAGGTAAAGGTCAAAGAAAGAACACAGGAATTGGAAGAAGCTATTCAAAAAATACAAAGTGCTCAAGAGCAAATGTTATTATCAGAGAAAATGGCTGCACTGGGTCAATTAGTAGCAGGCGTGGCTCATGAAGTAAATACACCCATAGGGATTGCCGTAACTTCTGCATCATTTTTGAAACATGAAACTGATAATTTCCTTGAAAAAATGAAGGACGGACAAGTTAAAAAAAGTGATTTCGTGAATTATACTAATTCCATGGGAGAAGCCTCAAAAATTATCCTAGAAAATTTACAAAGAGCCGCTAATTTAATTCAATCCTTTAAAAAAGTTTCTGTAACACAAACTGCAGATGAAATTGAAGAATTTAACATTTATCAATACGTAAAGGATACTATCAACACTCTCTCTCCAGAATTTAAAAGAACGAAAATTGTTCCTATTGTAGAAGGAAATGAAGATATTATCGTTAATAACTATGCGTCTGCTTTATCACAGATTATTATTAATTTCGTAACCAATTCTATGGTTCATGGTTTTGAAGACCATTCTCAACCCGGAAATATTTTTATTAGGATTATGGAAGGGGATTCAGAAGGTTTTGTAAAAATTATTTACCAAGATACAGGAAAAGGAATACCTGCTGATATTTTACCCAAAATCTTTGACCCTTTTTTTACTACTAAACGCGGTAAAGGTGGAAGTGGATTAGGCTTAAATATTGTATATAATCTTATTACCCAAAAACTCGGTGGCTCTGTTCAAGTTACCTCAGAGTTAGGAAAAGGAACAACATTTGAAATTAACCTTAAAAAGAATATAACTTTATGAGTGAAGAATTAATAGACTTCGGCAGCTCTGATGATGATGATTTATTATTCTTAGAAGATGATATTAGTATAGATTCTGGGAATAAAGAGAGATGGAAAGTTCTTATTGTAGATGATGAACCCATGATTCACCAAGTTACCAGTTTAGCTTTGCAGAACTTTGAATTTGAAGGAAAAAAGCTTAAACTTATTAGTGCTCATAGTGGAGCTGAAGCCCGTGATATTTTAAATCAAGAATCTGGAATTGCTCTTATTTTATTAGATGTTGTAATGGAAACCGATGATGCTGGGCTTAGATTAGTAAATTTTATTCGTTATGAATTAAAAGACCAACTAGTTAGGATTGTTTTAAGAACTGGACAACCCGGCGTAGCACCAGAAAAAGAAGTTATAACCAAATATGATATTGACGATTATAAAGCAAAAACAGAATTAACTGTTGATAAACTTTACACAACCGTTCATACAGCTCTTCGTTCCTTCAATGAAGTTATTAAAATTGACAGAATTGTCCAAGAAAGAACCAAGCAAATCATTTCGTTAAATCATGAAATTCAACAAAGTATTGCTTATGCGAATAGAATCCAGACTGCATTATTACCTACTCACAATTATATTAATGAGTATCTTCCCAATTGTTATATCTTGTATAGGCCCTGCCAAGTAGTCAGTGGAGATTTTTATTGGTTTGATAGAATAGAAAACTTTTCTATTTTAGCTATTATGGACTGTACAGGGCATGGTGTTCCAGGTGCTTTTATGACCATTTTTGCTTACAATATTCTAAATCAAGTAATTAAAGGCTCAAAAATTACAGAACCCAATTTAATTCTTCAATCTGTTGATTATCTAATTCGTGAAAGACTTAAACAAAATCAAAACTCTGATATTGGGGGTTTAAAAGAAAGTATGGATATTGTAATTATGAAGTTTGACCATGTTACAAGAAACTTAACTTATTCAAGTGCCAAAAGACCCCTTTTTATGATTAGAGATAATCAATTGGTTGAATTTCAATATGATAAATACCCTGTAGGTGATGCTTCTTTCTCAGAAAAATCTTTTTCACAATCTACAATTCCTTTAAAAACCAACGATAGGTTTTATGTTTTTACTGATGGATTTACTGACCAATTTGGTGGGGATAAAAACCGAAAATTTAGTATTAAACGTTTAAAAGAATTACTTATTAATTCTTCGGAATTATCTATCCCTGAACAACATATCAAAATTTATGAAGAATTTGAATATTGGAAAAGAGACTTCCAACAAATCGATGATGTTTGTTTTGTTTCTTTAGAATGGAAATAGGTTTAAGCTAATAGGATGTAACACTTACAAATATAAAACTCATTCAATAAAAAAATCGGAAATTTTCATTTCCGATTTTTTTATTGAGATTACTTTGCTATTCAATTACAATTCTTTGAACATAACTATAAGTTTCTGTTGAAATCACTAGGTTATAAATTCCTTTAGATAACTGTGTTTCTACTTGGAATTTTTGTATTCCCTTATTAAAGTTTTTCAAATCCTCCCAAACCACTTGCCCTAAACTATTCAAGAATTGAATTTTTACATTTTCATTATGAATTAATTCCAACATTACATTCATAATACCTTTATTAGGATTTGGATAAACTACAAATTGAGGTTTCTCCGTAATAATGGCTTCTGTAGTATTAGAAAAACGCACAGAACCATCTATATCTATAACCTTTAAACGGTAGTAATATTTAATATTGAACTCTACTTGGTCATCAATAAATTCGTAATTATAGGGAGCATTGAGATTTTTAGCTTCGTTCCAACCTATTTTTACAAAATTCACACCATCAATACTTCTTTGAATTTCATAACCTTGAAGATTATATTCAGAATTTACTAACCAATTTAGAAGAATGGACTGGTTGAAGGGTTGTGCTTTAAATGCTAGCATTTCTACGGGTAAAGGCAAGTTAGATTGAGTAACTCCAAAATCAGAGAAGCCTGTCATATTTCTTCTAATTGTTAAAGGAGCTGTTGAAGCTACATCGCAATATCCATCTAAAATGTTCCAACTGTGTGCCCCTGCTACGGACTTCATTACCGTTTGACCTGCACAAGCATTTGTATATCCATTATTATACAAGAAAATGTCATATAAAGGATTGGTTGTATATGCGTTCGCATTGATTCTCCAATAACCATGATTAAGTGCTTGACAATCATATATTCCACACCATTCTGCTACATTTAAAGTAGGAATAGGAGCATCCCAATCTCTAAAATGTGCATGTAATTGATTAACATCACCACGATTTGTAAAATCTATTCTCGCTAATTCATAACCTTGCGTATTATTTCCAACAGGTAAGTAATAAGAGCCATTTTCAGAAATATTTCTTCTTAAATAACCATTCACAAATGAATTCGTATTTCCTGCATTCACAGAAGCTGCTGTTCCATTTGTTACAAAGACTTCATTACTTCCAGTAACAATTCTACCATTCGTCAAAGTTAAAGACTCGTCAATAATCAAATCATGATTAAGCACAAGATTTTGAGTAGAGGTCTGTTCAATAAACACTTTCTCGAAATTGACTGTACCATTATTTGTGAAAGTTTGGTTAGAATTTCCTGTAAAATGCACTTCTGCATCATTTCCAGAAACAAGGTTCGCATTATTCTGGATAGTAAGGTCACCACAAATATCCAATCTTGCAGTAGCATTAAGGGTAACAGAAGCATTGCTTTGAATAAGTAAAGATTGTGAATAAGCAGTTTGAGCAGTACTAATGATAGGCAAATTCATAACATTAGGAATAGTAACGTCTTTTGTACAAATAGGGATTTCACAATCCGACCAGTTAGCAGGATTGAACCAGTCTGTATTTACTGCCCCTGTCCATACCCCTGTTGGTCTATCAATAGTTACATGTTTAGTACTAGAACCAGTAATAGCAAAGATATTACAAGAAGACGCACCGCAGGCAAGCGTAGTAGAAATTACAGAATATGGGTCTAAATCATAATCCCCAGAAGAGAGACCGGGATTAGCAGTAATATGGAAAGAAAACTCTACATAATCCCCCAAAGGTACACCAGCGGGAATGACCCATCTTGCTTCTAAATCAGCACCCATGGGTACTAAAGTAGGTTCTGAAGCAGGTCCATTATGTATAGGATTGGTACTCAAAGGAGTATAAACAATTCCTGAAGGTATAGTAACTCTAATCTCATCGGTTCCATTGGTTGCGTCAGGTCCTAAATTATTCATTCTTACATTTACTGTAACACCATCGCAAGTTTTAATGGTATCTACCACTGTTACAAAAGAAGAAGTGTAAGAAGAAGGAGTACCTGCAATCGTCACGATAGGTAAATTAAAGTAGTTTGAATAATTCGTTCCACAGCCCCCTTTTAAAGTAGAAGTGATTCTTAATTTAGAGCCTGAAACAAAAGAACAAGTGGTATAAACTTTAAAACGAACTTTATAAGCATTATTAGGCGCTAATGGAGCACCTTTTAAGCCTCCGTTTTCAGTTTTTAATTGAGCAACAATATCATCTAATTTCCATATATAGTTCACGCCGAATACCGTAGGCGCTCCCATAGAGACGAATCCTGAACCTATTGGATATTCAATTTCTGCACTACCTGCCACCAAAAACATACCTGCAGGTCTTCTAATCGTAAAATACGGAACGTAACCATGCCCAGCATTTACATTAGTTATAACCACCTCGTAGTCTAAAGTATCACATAAATTCACAGGATTGGTAGGAGGAGTAACCGACATTATTGCATTCGGTCTAACCATAGTATATTTTAATGTAAGTTTTTGAGTTACACAAGTATATGCAGCAAAGCTTGTAGGATACCCCGAACAATCCCAACCTAAATGAATATTCAAACTATCAGTATTGCAATTGGTATAACGTGCAAATATTCTATAATTTTTAATCATTCCATTAGTAAAGTTCCCTAACTGATAAATTCCTCCTACGGGATTAATCACATTACTTGTAGATAAATCTACTACACGATAAACCGTTACATTTCCACTTACTGATTGTGGATAAATCCATGTATTATTTGCTGTAATATTCGTAATATTAGTTACTTGGATATCCCAATAAACACTATCTAAAGTAGTCGTAACATTAGGCAAAGCAGATTGTAAAGTAAAAGCAGGTTTTGCATACAAGAGCTTATCATGAGTAGAAGTAGTAACACTATCTACAAGATAAGTAGTACCTATTAAATGGTTTACAAATTCATGTTTTTGAGTATAGGTAATAAATTGGTCTACTCCCTCAGTAACCGCACAAGAGCCTCTAACTGTAACTTCAAAAGTTCCGTGATAACCATCATCAGGCATAGGTAAAGGACCTCCATTAATTTCCCACAAATAGGCAACATTAAATACCAAAGGATTAGCGTTGGGGTCTATAGGAGTAATCGTTTGCCAGGCAGAAGTGTTAGTAGTAGCTGTCCCAGTACCTCTTATTTGATTAATACGAGCAGAAACAAAAGTATATCCAGTAGGCAATAAAACTTTAAATTCTTTGAAATAAGTACCCGAACGATACTCAAAAGGAAACAAATTGCCCCCCGCATAATTAGAACAACAAGGTCCTACACTATAGTAATAGTTTTGCTGTAAAGTAGCATTACTGCAACCTGAAGGATTCAAGTTTTGTGGACCCCAAGTAGTGAAATAATAGCCGACCAAACTTATGTTTGCACCATAAAAATCACAAGCAAATCTTTGAGCAAGAGAATTAGGGTTATTCACGGGAGAAGCAAAGAATGTATCTGCAATGGTTATATTAATTAAGTTGCCTGGGATATTATTCCTGGTTATGTGATAAATGTATTCTACCAGTATAGAGTCGCCATCTTCATACAAAAATCCAGGAGGCAGAAGACCTGCACCAATAAGAGCAGAAGCAGACAAATCATGCTGAATTATGCAATTATTTCCTAAATTGATTCTGGTACTTGTAATATTAGGAATATTATAATAAGTAGCTGTGGAAGCATCATAAATTCTAGCGGATGCTATTAAAGGCATAATTCTCCCTCTATTGGTACCTCCTTCTGGGATATAATCACGAATAAACACAAAATCCCATGTCGTACCTCCGGTTCCTGCTCTTACAACCGCTTTATGAGTACCCTTTAAGCTATCCCCTACCATGGCTTGATAAATTTTTACTTTTGTAAAATCTAACGAACCCGAGCCATCTGCCACGCCATCATTATTATTATCTGGCTGTCCATAATTAGCTCTTCTAAAATCAAAAGAAAGCGGCTCTATACCTCCTGCAGGGCAAGCACTCGGACAATGCAACTTCACGGGCATGTTATAACATCTCAAATCAAATACACAGCCACAGGAGGAAGTGGGTTGGAAAGAGGTAATTACTTGCACATTTTTTATACCTGCTGTACCACACGCTCCTACTATATCAAAGTTAATTTCTGATTTTTCTAGTCCCAAAGTATAATTAAATACTTTTCTCACTGTATCTCCACCTGTAGAAGTGTAAGTAGAAAGGATTGGAAAAGGTGTTAAAGCACTGTTTGTTAAGGTCAGCGTTCCGCCCCATTGGATTCCCGGAGGAAAAACTAAAGTAACGATTACTCTGTCATTAGCTGTGTTACTAGGATATAATCCTATACCAGAATTCACTACATTGTATATATTCGTTTGACCATCTGATATATCGGAAGGACCCATAAACGTTTGACCGTTCAAATACATGGAGCTAAAACCCCGCCCATTAATTTTAGCGGTTTGATAATCATTCGTCAAGCATTGATTTTTCCATTTAATCTGATATTCCCATCCATTAATATTTTGAGTACCATTACAAACACTTTGGCAACACATATAAACGTCCCATTCTAGATAGAGGGTATCTCCGGGTTGTAAAAAATTGAGTATATAAGTAAACGCACTGATTGCATTTGAGGAAGCAAAACAAGGATAATTGGTATTATTGGTAGTACTAGTAGGTATAAGTTTTTGGAAGGGATTATTATTACCAATTTTATAACGAATATTAGAAGTATCTATTCTGGAATAGTAAGTATTAACGGCGATACCACCGCCATATCCTTGATAAATATTAATATCCAGCATTCTTGCAGTTTCTGTACCTGTATTAGAAATTCTCAATCTTTGAGTGGAAATATTAGAACCACCATAACAGGTATTATGAGAATTAGTAACGGCATGCGTAATAATAGGGACACCATTTTGAATAACCACATTTCCATTTTGTATTGTAGTAGCGCAAGTTTGGGAATGGCAACCCCAGTACATTTGGTAATTAGAATTTAGACCTGTACATGCTAATACGGTGATGGATTGAGTAATTACAATTTGTTCATTAGGGTCTAAAAGCCCATTCATGTTACCCACAGTAGCAAATTCTGCTGCTCCTAACTGTAATCGGGAAGTCAATCCTATATTATTAAAAGTTCCAGGAGACATTGTATTCACTTGAATACCCGACCCATGCACATCGTCTAAGGTAAAGCTTGATAAAGGAGCATTTCCCGAATTTTTTATAGTGATTGTTCTTGCAAATGTATTTCCCACCAGCCCTGTATAAGTTTGATTGGTAATAGAAACAAACACTAGTGAAGGTGCATTCACATCATAAACGGAGGAAACATACTCATCAAAACCACCTACATAATCTACTCTATAGGAATTGGAAATATCTATATCATTTTCAATAAGTGTTAAAGCAGAACATTTCACAATAGCTTGAAAAGTTACAGTAATGGAATTGCCCGCAGAAATATCTGCTAAATCCACCAACACACTATCCAAATCCGAAATATCAAATTCTGTAGCATTCATCACAGAACCCGGTACATACTCCATACCACTGGGCAACTTAATTGTCAAACGTGGATTATCCACAAGACCCGTAGAACTATTCGTTAAAGTAACTGTAAAAGTTCCTGCTGGTCCACAAACATACAAATTAGTAGGCTGAGTACTACTAAAAGTTACACTTTGAGCAAGTAAATGTAAATGAAATACGATAAAAATAAAACTTAGTAACGATATTCTCATAATGACTATTTAGTTATTTATACGCAAATATAAGGAAAATGTTAATAAAAAGAAAAAAATTATAATCAAACAAATTGAATTTTTGTAAGAATATAATCACGAAAAATATTAAAGTCTAAAGATTTATGGGTAGCTTGTTGTAAAATTTCTTGTGAATTATAAAGTCGTCCTTTAGAGAATATATTTTCTTTAAGCCATTGATGAATAAATTCAAAATCACCTTTTTCAATTTTATCATCAAAATGTGGAAAAATAGACTTTAAATGTTGGTAAATTTGAGCGGCATAGAAACTTCCCAGTGAATAAGTGGGGAAATAACCCAATAATCCTGCAGACCAATGCACGTCTTGTAAAACTCCCAAACTATCATTAGGTGGAGTGATCCCTAAATAATTTTTCATTTTCTCATTCCACAGAACAGGTAAATCTTCCACCTTGATTTCTTGGTTAATTAATGCTTTTTCTAACTCAAAACGTAATGCGATATGCAAGTGATAGGTAACTTCATCGGATTCTGTGCGAATAAAACTAGGCTTTACTTCATTTAAAACAGCAAATAAATCTTCGGGATTAACCTCTTGATAGTATTGTGGCAAATATTCCTGTAGTTTTTTAGCAAGAAATTTACAAAAAGCCCTGCTTCTTCCGATATTATTTTCCCAGAAACGAGATTGGGATTCATGAATAGTCAAGGAGCAAGTTTCGGAATAAGGTGTTCCGAGCAGTTCAGTATTTAATC
>CAZBPK010000076.1:0-5569 GCA_964493765.1 uncultured Bacteroidia bacterium
CATCGGCAGAATAGATTTGACGTTAAAAATAACGAATAAGATTTACATTTTTGAGTTCAAGATGGTTCAGCATAAAGAAAAGCCGATAGAACAAATCAAGAAAAACAAGTATTACGAAAAGTATCTCAATGAAGGGAAGTCAATCTATTTAGTAGGAATGGTGTTAGACCCTGAAAATAAAAATTTAACCGCATTTGAATGGGAGAAAGTGTAAATTTGTAGTATGAAAAAGTCTTTGCCTATTGGTATCAATACTTTTAAAGGAACTTGTACATTTTATTTTCTAAGAAAAATATAAAACAAAAGTAGCGGAATAAAAGAAAAATTGGAATTACGCAATCCCTTCTAACAATTTATTAGTTTTGTAGTGCCAAGAATTATCTGGGAGTTAATTCATAGATGACTAAAGTAAATAAATAAAAAATATTTATAACAATACTTTCCAAGAGTAGCGGTTCTGTAGTTAAATCAAACTTTATGGTTCTATTTAAGCTTAATGCTGGTTCATAGTGAATTGCCGAGCAAACCAAAGCCCTAAAAATCCACATTTTTTTATCTTCAATTTGTTTAATTTCATGGAAAAAAACTAACTTTGCTGATATAAAGTTAGATGATTAAGGAGCAACAAATAGAAAAAAGTTTAATTACCAAATTAACTGACCTGAAATACACTTATCGCCAGGACATCAAGGATAGGGATTCATTGGAAAAAAATTTCCGTGAAAAATTTCAGGCGCTCAACAGTGTGACCCTCACCGACACCGAATTTACCCGACTTCTAGGCGAAATCATTACTTCTGATGTGTTTACCGCTTCAAAAAGATTACGCGAAATCAACACTTTCATCCGAGAAGATGGAACACCCTTGCATTACACCTTAGTAAACATCAAAGAATGGTGTAAAAACGATTTTGAAGTCATCAATCAGCTTCGCATCAATACACTAAACAGCCATCATCGTTATGATGTCATTTTATTGATTAACGGAGTACCTGTGGTTCAAATAGAACTTAAAAGTTTAGAAGTAAGCACAAGAAAAGCCATGCAACAAATTGTAGACTACAAAAGCGACCCAGGAAACGGTTATACCAATACTTTGCTTTGTTTCATGCAGATTTTTATCGTTACCAATCGCACCAATACCTATTATTTCGCTAATAACAACCCTCTACATTTCAAATTTAATGCAGACGAACAATTTTTACCCGTTTATCAATTTGCCGATAAGGATAATAAAAAAATCACACACATAGACGACTTCGCAGAAAAGTTTCTCACCAAATGCACACTTGCCGAAATGATAAGCCAATACATGGTGCTGGTAGCCAGTGAAATAAAGTTATTAGTAATGCGACCCTATCAGATTTATGCCGTAAAAGCCATCATAAATTGTATTGAACAAAATCGCGGAAACGGCTATATATGGCACACCACAGGAAGCGGTAAAACCCTCACCTCCTTCAAAGCCTCTACCTTGCTCAAAGAAAATCCGAATATTGAAAAATGCCTGTTCGTAGTAGACCGCAAAGACCTTGACAAACAAACCCGCGAAGAGTTCAACAGATTTCAGGAAGGTTGCGTAGAAGAAAACACCAATACTGAAACCTTAGTAAAGCGAATGCTTTCAGAAGATTATGCCAATAAAGTAATCGTTACCACTATTCAAAAATTAGGACTGGCATTAGACCCCAATAATAAAAACAACTATAAAGAAAGGTTACAACCTTTAAGAAACAAACGCATCGTTTTTATTTTTGACGAGTGCCACCGTTCACAGTTTGGCGAAAATCATAAAGCCATCAAAGAATTTTTCCCGAATGCTCAACTTTTCGGTTTTACAGGAACACCTATTTTTGAAGATAATGCCACTTATAAACAAATTGATGGAACCGTTGGTTCTTATGTAACTACCAAAGATATTTTCCAAAATCTCCTGCACAGTTACACCATCACCCATGCCATTGAAGACCGAAACGTACTGCGTTTCCATATTGACTATTTCAAGCCAGAAAACCATATACGCGTTGGAAGTAAAGAACACAAAAAAGCAGTCATACAAGCCATTCTGAAAAAACACAACGCCGCAACCCATAACAGACGCTTTAACGCATTATTGGCAACGGCTTCCATCAATGATGCCATTGAATATTACGAGCTATTCAAGAGTGTTGAGACACTGCATGCAGTGTCTCAACAAATAGAAACGTCTCAACAAATAGAAACGTCTCAACAAATAGAAACGTCTCAACAAATAGAAACGTCTCAACAAATAGAAACGTCTCAACAAATAGAAACGTCTCAACAAATAGAAACGTCTCAACAGATCGAAACGTCTCAACAGATCGAAACGTCTCAACAGATCGAAACGTCTCAACAGATCGAAACGTCTCAACAGGATCCCGATTACCTTCCTTTAAATATCGCCTGTGTGTTTTCACCGCCTGCCGAAGGTAACCGCGATGTTCTGCAATTGCAGGAAGATTTACAACAAGAAAAAGACGACAACAAAGTTGAACCTGAAAAGAAGAAAAAAGCATTAGAAACCATTATCAGCGATTACAACAAAAAATATGGCACCAACCATAAAATCACTGAATTTGACTTGTATTATCAAGATGTACAGCAACGTATCAAATTTCACCAATTCCCCAATTCCGATTATCCACATAAAAATAAAATTGACATAACCATAGTCGTGGATATGTTGCTCACAGGTTTTGATAGCAAATACTTGAACACCTTGTATGTGGACAAAAACCTAAAATATCACGGCTTAATTCAAGCTTTTAGCCGAACCAACCGCGTACTCAACGATACCAAACCTTATGGAAACATTTTAGATTTCAGACAACAACAAGCCGAAGTGGACAAAGCCATTGCCCTATTCAGCGGAGAAAATACAGGAAAAGCCAAAGAAGTTTGGTTGGTAGAACCTGCCCCGAAAGTGATAGAAAAATTCCAACAAGCCGTAAACGCCATGGAAAAATGGATGGAAGACAAAAACATGGTAGCAGAGCCTCAAGAGGTCTATAACATCAAAGGCGATACCGCAAAAGTGGAGTTTATCAACCGCTTTAAAGAAGTGCAACGCCTGAAAACTCAACTCGACCAATACACAGACCTGACAGAACAACAAAAATCCAAGATTGAAGAACTGATGCCCGAAGACCAACTGCGTTCCTTCCGAAGTTCCTATCTGGAAATTGCCAAACAACTCAAAGAAATTCAGCAAAAAGAAGGCAACAAAGCCCCTGAAAATATTCAACAATTAGATTTTGAATTTGTTTTGTTTGCTTCTGCCATCGTAGATTATGACTATATCATGAACCTCATCGCCAAATACACACAATCTTCACCCCAAAAACAGAAAATGACCCGAGACCAACTCATTGACATATTGTGCAGTAACTCCAACCTGATGAATGAACGCGATCATATTGCAGAATACATCCACACATTGGAAGTGGGAAAACCCCTTAACGAGCAACAAATCAAAGACGGATATCAAAAATTTAAAGATGAAAAAATGACCCAAAAAATATCCCAAATAGCACAAAAAAACGGCTTAACCCTGCTTGCTCTTCAACAATTTATTGATACCATCATGAACCGTATGATTTTTGATGCCGAAAAACTCAGCGAACTCTTTGAACCCCTAAACCTAGGCTGGAAAGAACGTAACAAACGCGAACAAGACCTCATGAGTGATTTAATCCCTATCTTAAAAAAGAAAGCCGAAGGCAGAGAAATATCAGGACTAAAAGCGTATGAGTTATAATTCAACATGAAGGCAACATGACTGAAAATGAAAAAGTAGACAAAAAATCTCTAAAACTTTTTACAAATGCTAATCCCGATTGGCGTGCATTAGCTCGCGATTGTGTTTGTTTTGCCAACGCCAGAGGTGGTAAGATTCTGATTGGCATTGAAGACCATGCAAAAATTCCTCCAGACGGTCAAAAAATTTCATTTAAACTACCTGAGCAAATCCGTAAACGCATTGGGGAACTTACTATAAACGTGGGAATAAAGGTAGAACAGAAAACAGCAGATAATTATCAATCTATATTGGCTACTGAGTTCTCCCGCTTAATACAATCACAAAATGATAAGCTAATTAAAAACTGGTTGGGCAATTTATTGAATTATGAAATTATCCAAACCAAAGGTAAAACCAAAGGCACCGAGTATTTTGTGAGTCCTAAAATATTAAAAAATGCAGGTGTATTAAAAAGCACTTCGCTTAAACACATTCAGGATCACCGCCTAGAAGCACTAATTTTGACAGACATCGAACGATTTCAACCAACTAAAGTTTCGGAGATCCACCAGAGAATCGGAAAAGAAATACCCCTCCGAAGAATCAAGTATATTTTAAAAAAATTAAAAGATGAATGTAAAATTATCCAGACAGGGAAAACATCTGGAGCCATTTATTCAATTAAACAAAATTGAGAGAAAAAATCTATAAAAAATGAACAAAAATTGTTTAAATAAACCTCAAAAAATTGATAATCATTGTTTTAGTTTAAACAAAACAAGGGCAAATAACTCTTCCTTATTTAAACAACTTTGTTCAATACAATTACATTTTAGTGATTATCAATTTGTTTTATTTGACAAAACACGGAAAAATCCTCACCCGTTTTTTTTGATTGGATCAAATAAAAACAAACAACATGGTGATATTCAAAAATTTTTATTTGACAAAACTCGGCGAAATCTTGATAGATTTTTTCTAATTTTGAAAAATAAAAACCTAAAAACAAAAGTAACTAATTCGTATAACGTATGAACGATATTAATTCTAATAAAGAAAGCGGTAAGGCCCTTATCCCCCGCCTCCGATTCCCCGAGTTTAAAGATTGTGGAGAGTGGGAAGTGATAGAATTAAGTAAACTATGTGATATTACAAAAGGAGAACAACTAAATAAAACTGAACTTACAGAAACTGGAAAATATCCATATTTAAATGGTGGTATATATCCATCTGGTTATACCGAAAAATTCAATACCCCAGCTAATACAATTACTATAAGCGAGGGGGGAAATTCCTGTGGATATGTAAATTTTATGAAAACGAATTTTTGGCTTGGTGGCCATTGTTACAAATTAACCTTAAAAACTAATATTGAAAAAATATTTCTTTATTATGTTCTTAAATTCAATGAAAAAAGAATAATGAGTATTAGAGTAGGTTCTGGACTCCCTAATATTCAAAAAAAATCTTTACTAAAATTAAAAATTCAATATACACCCTCCCTTCCAGAGCAACAAAGAATTGCTGATTGTCTTTCGTCCGTAGATGAAGTGATAGCTGGCGAGCGGCAAAAGCTGGAACAGCTCAAAGCACACAAAAAGGGCTTACTGCAAAACCTATTCCCCCAAGGAGGCGAAACCGTCCCCAAATTACGCTTCCCCGAGTTTAAAGATAGCGGAGAGTGGGAAGTGAAAAGGCTAGGTGATATTTTGGAATATGAGCGACCTGATGACTATATAGTCGCGAGTGACAGTTATGTTTCGGAAGGAATTCCAGTTTTAACAGCTAACAAAAGTTTCATTCTTGGTT
>CAZBPK010000077.1:0-14047 GCA_964493765.1 uncultured Bacteroidia bacterium
TAATTGCTATTATGAATTTTCTAAAACATTAAACATAATTGATGCAAAGCATTATGTAAGCGTGAGGGATGCGAAGGGCTAGGCACTGCCTTTGGGTGCGAAGTATGAGCAACCCAAGGATAGCTGAAACGAAGTGGAACCCGAAGCAAGCCCGACCCGCAGCGTAGCAAGGGGCACGCCCTTATTCTTATAATTTTTTTAAGTTTGTTTTTTTACTTTTATTTCGTATTAAAAAAATTCCGAAATTTGCGAAAATTTTTTAAGTACAAACATCGTTGATTCAATGAGTAAAGTTGAAACTCAAATTTATTCTACCAAAAAGCAATTTAACCTTCCTGAACTAGAAATGGAAGTCCTTAATTATTGGAAAAACTATCATATTTTTGAAGAAAGCATTTTTCAAAGAGAAGGTTCTCCAACTTTTAATTTTTATGAGGGTCCTCCTTCTGCTAATGGATTTCCTGGCATTCACCACGTAATGTCTCGTACTCTAAAAGATTTGTTTTGTCGTTATAAAACTATAAAAGGTTTTAAAGTAAACCGTAAAGCAGGTTGGGATACACATGGTTTACCTGTAGAATTACAGGTTGAAAAAAAATTAGGTATTACCAAAGAAGATATTGGAAAATCTATTTCTATTGAGGATTATAATAAGGCTTGCCGTGAAGATGTTCTTAGATTTAAGGATAAATGGGATGAACTAACTGAAAAAATGGGTTATTGGGTGGATTTAAAAAATCCATACATCACTTTTGATAATCATTATATTGAATCCGTTTGGCAAATACTTCATAAATTTCATCAAAACAGTTTATTGTATAAAGGTTACACTATACAGCCTTATTCTCCTGCTGCTGGAACTGGATTAAGTTCACATGAATTGAATTTACCAGGGTGCTATAAAATGGTTAAAGATACCTCTTGTGTTGCACAATTTTTGATAAAAGGTTCTGAAAATACTTTCTTTTTAGCTTGGACAACTACTCCTTGGACACTCCCCGCTAATAGTGCTTTAGCGGTTGGTAAAAATATTAGTTACGTAAAAGTTCAAACTTTTAATCCTTATACTCATCAGCCAATTCTAGTTATTTTAGCAAAAGACCGTTTAAGTGCTTACTTTTCTAAAGAAGGGGAAAATCAAGATTTAAGTCAATATCAAGCAGGGCAAAAAATAATTCCTTACCAAATTTTAGAAGAAGTTAAAGGAAAAGATTTAGAAGGTATAAAATACGAGCCTTTATTTGAGGATTGGGCAAAGGCTTATCCTGAAGAAGCTCAAAAAGCTTTTAGGGTAATTGTTGGTGATTTTGTAACAACTGAAGATGGTACGGGAATTGTTCATATAGCTCCAACATTCGGTGCAGATGATATGCGTGTTGCAAAACAAAATGGTATTCCTGCTGTTTTATTTGATGGAGAACCAATTGTAGATAAACAAGGTAAATATATTCCACAAATTCAATTATTTGGGAATCGTTATGTAAAAGATTATACCAACGACCCTGACTATAAAAATTTGGATATTGATATTTCTGTCTATCTAAAACAAAATAATAGAGCGTTCAAAGTAGAAAAATATGAACACAATTATCCCCATTGTTGGCGTACCGATAAACCCATTTTATACTATCCCTTAGAATCATGGTTTATAAAAACAACAGCTTATAAAGACCGTTTAGTAGAATTGAACAAAACCATTAATTGGAAACCAGCAAGTGTAGGAACAGGACGTTTTGGAAATTGGTTAGAAAATTTAGTGGATTGGAATTTAAGTCGTTCTCGTTATTGGGGAATTCCTTTACCAGTTTGGATTAGTAATGAAAAACAATATTCTATTGGTTCCATTCAAGAATTACAAAATGTGGGTTATGAAATTTTAGAAAATAATCCAGATTTAGAAAATGAAATTATAAGTTTCCAAAATACTGACCATAAATATCAGGAACTCATTTCTGGTGACCCCAAGTCTATACGTACAAAAGCAAAATACCTTGAATATAGTATGGGAATGGCGAATGTAGGGCATGCCCCTAAATCTCATGAAGTTATTCAGGATTGGTTGGAAAAAGGTTGGATAAAAAAAGTATCAGACATTCCGATAGAGCATATTGATTTGCATAAACCATTTATTGATAGAGTTGTTCTCATTCCCGATATTTATTATGAACAGGTATTTGTTCGTGAAAATGATTTAATTGATGTTTGGTTTGATAGTGGAGCTATGCCTTATGCCCAAGTTCATTATCCTTTTGAAAATAAAGAAAATTTTGAGAATGTATTTCCTGCAGATTTTATAGCCGAAGGAATAGACCAAACTCGTGGTTGGTTTTTTACGCTACATGCCATTTCTACACTCTATAAAGATTCTATAGCATATAAGAATGTAATTGCTAATGGTTTATTGCTAGACAAAGACGGTGTGAAAATGTCTAAAAGATTAGGTAACATTGTGGATCCTTTTGAGACCTTATCTAAATATGGTGCTGATGCAACTCGCTGGTACATGATGGAAAATACCCCACCATGGGAAAATTTAAAATTCAATTTAGAGACTTTACAAGAAACTATTCGTAAGTACTTTGGCACACTTTTCAATACTTATAACTTTTTTGCCTTATATGCTAATTTAGATGGATTTACAACCGATAAGTATGATTTTGTTCCTTATCAAAAACGTTCTGAATTAGACCAATGGATTATTTCTTTATTAAATAGTTTAATAGAAAAAGTTGAAAACTCTTTAGAAGATTATGATCCTACTACAGCCGCACGTGCAATACAAGAATTTGTTATAGACCAGCTTTCTAATTGGTATGTGCGATTATCTAGAAGAAGATTTTGGAAAGGAGAAATGAACCAAGATAAAATTGCAGCATACCAAACATTGCATGAATGTTTATTAAAAGTAACTCAATTAATGTCCCCTATTGCACCTTTTTCTTCAGAATGGCTTTATAAATCCTTAACTTATGCTTCTTGGAAGGATAAAAATTCTGTTCATATAGCTTTGTTTCCTAAGGTTCAGAAAGAATTTATCCAAAAAGATTTAGAAGAACAAATGGAAGTTGCTCAAAAAGTATGCTCTTTGGTTCATTCTATTAGAAAAAAACATCAATTGAGAGTAAGATTACCACTTTCTAAATTATTAATTCCTGTCCATGATGAAAAAATGAAATCAGCTTTGTTAAAAGCTAAAGAATTAATACTCTCAGAGGTAAATATTAAAGATTTAGTGATTCCTAATGAAGAAGATACTACCATTATCAAAAAAATTAAGCCTAATTTCAAATTATTAGGTCCTAAATTAGGGGCACAGTTAAAGTTTGCACAACAAGCAATAGAAACTCTTTCTCAAGAAGAAATCAAAAAATTGGAAAAAGGAAATTCTTTGGAAGTCAAAATTGGAGAATTGGAATATAAACTACAACCAAATGAGGTAGAAATATTTAATCAAGATATACCGGGTTGGGCTGTAGTTTCTGAACATGCTATAACAGTAGCAGTAGATTTACAAATTACAAAAGCACTAGAAAATGAAGGTTTAGCAAGAGATTTTGTGAATAGAATACAAAACTTACGAAAAGACCTAGATTTTGATGTAACTGATACCATCTTAATACAAGTTCAAAATCAAGAAGAATGGAAAGACGCCATTGAAGAATGGAAAAATTATATTCAAACAGAAACCTTAGCAAAAACTATTGAATGGGTAAACCACTTAGAAAATGGTCATGAAATAGAAGTAAATAATATAATAGGCAAAACAATCATTATAAAAAATTAAAATTAAGAGTTATGGAAGAGAAAACACATTATACGGCAGAGGAATTACAAGAATTCAAAGAGCTTATTTTAGATAAACTAGAAAAAGCAAAAGCAGAATATAAGTCTTTGCAAGAGAGTTTAAAAGAGACAACCGAAAACGCAGCAGATGGTTACAATATCACTGAATATGGAACGGATACTCAAGAAAAAGAACAATTAGAACTATTCTTGATGCGTCAAGCAAAGTTTATTGATTCATTAGAAAGAGCTCTAATGAGAATTGAAAACGGTACTTATGGTAAATGTAAAGTTACAGGTAAATTAATTCCTAAAGAAAGATTAAGGGCAGTACCTCATACAGAAATCAGTATTGAAGCAAAATTAGCTCAGAAGAAAAATCCTCAAATTCACAATTCAATAGAGCATCACGAAGATTCAGAAGATTAATTTATGAATAAAAAATTAATAGGAATAGTTTTATCAGTGGTTTTTTTAGATCAACTGGTAAAATTAATTGTGAAGTTGAATATGCATCTAGGAGAAGAAATAAGAATTTTAGGGAGTTTTTTTAAGATACATTTTACAGAAAACCCTGGAGCAGCTTTTGGGGTAACATTAAGTAATTTATTTATGGGTGCGATTTCCGAAGAAACCGCTAAAGCCCTTTTAAGTGTTCTTTCTGTGGTGTTAGTCTCGGTAATTGTTTATTATTTATACAAAATTAAAGACCAAAAAACTGCTTTGCCTTATTGGGTAGCTTTAATTCTAGGAGGTGCTATTGGGAATATTATAGACAGGTTATTTTATGGAGTTTGGTTCTCAAATATCAATGACTATGAGGGTGGTTTTTTGCATGGAAGAGTAGTAGATATGTTTTATTTTGATATCTATCAAGGAATTTTGCCTGATTGGATACCCATCTGGGGTGGTACCTACACAGCTTTATGGCCAATTTTTAATATAGCGGATACCGCAATATCTGTTGGTATTGTCGCTATTATTCTATTTCAAAAAAAATTATTTCCTGATGAAAAAAATTCTATTGAAATAGATAAAAAAATATTGCAATAAAGAATTTTTGTTTATTTTTGTCCAAAAATTAACTAAGACATGAGAAAAATTTGGATTACGTTATTTGCAACTTTATTTTTTAACTTGCTTAATGCTCAAGGTTTCTGGACACCCATAGATGAAACAGAAGTTCCTAAAGATTTAGTAGATAAATTCCATGGGCAGCATCCTAATGCAAGAAATGCACACTGGGGACTAAGAAAAAGTGGTAAAACAGAGCTTTATAAAGTAACCGCTGTTGAAGATGGGCATCATGTAAAAGCTAGATATGATGAACATGGTACTGAATTAGAAAAAATTCATACTACTCAAGTTGATAAAGTTCCAGATCCTGTAAAAAAAGTTATTGATGAACAAACTAAACAAGGTTGGGAATTAGTACGTATTTATCACGCTTTTAATCATAATAAAAAAGATAAAGATGAGGACAAAGAAAACGATGATGATGATGATATGTATAAACTCTTCTTTGATAATCCCAATCATCCTCGTAAGCATCTTCATTTAGAAGTCAATGTAAACGGTAAAATTAAAGAAAAAGATTATAAAAAGCATTCTAAACACGAAGTTCACGATTAATTAATGACCTATTTATTTGCATTATTACAAACTGAAAATACAGAAAAATTTCTATTTGCATCGGATAAAATCTATACGGTTTTATCCGTTGTTTTAATTATATGGATAGGAATTTTAGTCAAATTGTTCTTACTAGAAAAGAAAGTCAAAGAATTAGAAAACAAAGACAAAAATCAAGATTAAAAATAAACTATGATTGGAGAACTCAAAGGAAATTTAGAAGGAAAAACAGCATTAGTAGGCGGCAGCACACAAGGAATTGGTTTAGCTACTGCTATATTAATGGCACAAGCTGGAGCTAATGTAGTTTTAATGTCTAGAAGTCAAGAGGCTTTAGAAAATTTAGTTACAGAATTACCTACTCCTTACCAACAAAAACATCATTTTATTTGTGCAGATTTTTCTCACCCTGAAGATACTCAAAAAAAAGTATTAGAATTTATTCAAAAAAATGGGAACATACATATATTAGTGAATAATTCTGGTGGACCTTCACCGGGCACAATTCTAAACGCTAAAACTCAACAATTTCTTTTTGCTTTTGAACAGCATTTATTAACCAATCATCTATTAGTTCAAGCGGTTGTTGAAGGGATGAAAACCGATAAATATGGAAGAATTATTAATATTATTTCTACATCAGTAAAACAACCTTTACCTAATCTAGGGGTTTCTAATACCATTAGAGCAGCTGTTGCCAATTGGGCAAAAACTCTAGCTAATGAATTGGGCGCTTTTGGTATTACAGTGAACAATGTATTACCAGGAGCCACAAAAACTCAAAGATTAGAAGGCATTATTCAAAATAAATCACAAAAAACTGGTATTCCCCCTGAAGAAATAAAAAAAGAAATGAAATCTGAAATTCCTTTAGGACGTTTTGCTTTTCCTGAAGAAATCGGATATGCAGTTTTATTTTTAGCTTCTCCTTTTGCTGCTTATGTAAATGGTATCAATTTACCAGTGGATGGCGGAAGAACTAGTTCATTATAGTATTTGCAATTTTATATGTCCATTATAGAAAAAAAATGCTTCTGTAAAATAAATTTAGGACTATTTATTAAAGGAAAACGTTTAGATGGTTATCATGAAATAGAAACTCTGATGTTTCCTGTTCAAAATTTTTATGATACTCTAAAAGTTCAAATAAACCCTTTAAATACTTTTGAGTTTATTCAAACAGGTATTACAATTGATGTACCTATACAAGAAAATATTATTTATAAATCTTGGAAAAAAATTAAAGATGAGTTTGGAATAGAAAAAGGAATTAAAGTAGAACTTGAAAAAAATATACCCGTAGGTGCTGGTCTTGGTGGTGGTAGTTCCAATGCTGCTCAAATGCTTCTAATTATTAATGAACTTTTTCATTTGAATATACATCAAGATGTTTTACATCGCTTTGCACGTGCTCTTGGTGCTGATGTTCCCTTTTTCTTAAAAAATAAACCCTTAATCGCAAGAGGAATTGGTGATGAATTTGAAGATATAGATTTTCCATTTCATTATGATGTTAAAATTATGGTTCCTCCTTTTGGTTCTAATACGAAAGATGCCTATAATTTACTTAACTTAAAAGAATGTTCCACGCATAAAGATTTAAAATCCATATTATTAGGAGATAGAACCGCATGGAAAAACCATTTAGTGAATGATTTTGAAAAACCCCTATTCCAAAAATTTCCCGAACTTCAATCCATTAAATATGGATTTTATGAAGCTGGAGCATTTTATGCCTCAATGACTGGTTCTGGAAGTGCAGTTTATGGATTGTTTGAGAAATAGTAACCTAAATTGATTTTATGTTCATCCGCCTTATCAAAAATTGCTAATAAATGGGTATTTTATTGAAGTTGATAAAAAAATCATTAAATTGCGGCAAAATTATTCATTATGTTTTCAAAGGATACATTAAAAGGAAAAAAAATTCTTATTACAGGTGGTGGCAGTGGTTTAGGCTTATCTATGGCTAAAGCTTTTGCTTTTCATGGTGCTGATATTGCAATCTGCGGTAGAGATGAAGAAAAATTAAAAAACGCTTTGCAAGAAATTAATGAAATAAAAAATGAGGATTCAAAAGCTATTTACCATTCTTGTGATGTTAGAGATTATGAACAAGTAAAAGCTACCATTCAGTATTGTGTTCAGGAATTAGGAGGTTTAAATGGTTTAGTAAATAATGCTGCGGGTAATTTTTTAGCAATGGCTGAAGATTTATCTCCTAATGGATTTAAGGCTGTTACAGAAATTGTTTTGCAAGGTTCTTTTAATTGCAGTCATGCTTTTGGAAAATATATTATAGAAAATAATATACCAAAATCGGATATTTTAAATATTGTTACTACTTATACACAATCGGGGTGTGCATTTGTTTTGCCAAGCGCTTGTGCAAAAGCAGGGGTTTATGCAATGACTATGACTTTAGCATTTGAATGGGCTAATTATGGTATCAGATGTAATGCAATTGCACCAGGTCCATTCCCCACAAAAGGTGCTTGGGATAGATTAATGCCCTCCAAAGATATTGAAAAGTTTTATATTCAAAGAATACCCATGAAACGCTATGGAGAACATCAAGAATTGACCAATTTAGCTGTTTTTATGATGTCTGATATGGCTAGATATTTGAATGGTGAATGTGTTACCATTGATGGTGGTGAACATTTACAAAATGGTCAGTTTAATTTCTTTGCTCAGATGTTTTCCCAAGAGCAAATTAAACAAGTATTTAGTTCTGTTAGAGAAAAAAATAAAAAATAATTCACTTTGAAAAAACAAATAAACTCATCAATCTTGAAATTTTGATTGTTGAGTTTATTTTTTTATAAATACCTCTTCATTAAGGGAAAAGGATTATTCATGAATTGTAACATTTGTAACACATATTTTTTTTTAATTTGTATATCTTTACAATAAATTCTAGTATATGAGCCTTGAAAGTATTTTGCGTTCCAAATGTCCTCGTTGCCATGAAGGGGATATGTTTAATAATTCTAATCCTTATGCCAAAGGTGGTACCGAAACTAAAGAATTTTGTGATTCTTGTGGGCAACAATTTGAGTTAGAAACAGGTTTTTATTGGGGTGCCATGTATGTAAGTTACGGTATGACTGCAGGATGGGCAATTTCTAATTTTGTGCTTCTTTATTTTGTTTTTAACCTTTCTCTTTGGTTCTTTATACCTTATTTGGTTATAACTTTGATTTTGCTTAACCCTTTAATATTCAGAATTTCACGTACTATTTATTTGAGTTTCTTTGTTTATTTTGATCCCAATTGGAAAAATAATATACTTCCTAAAATCAAAAAGGATTACCACTAATTCATCTAATAAAAAAATAGTGTAAATTTGTCTTTTAATTATTGGATTTATGACATTAAAAGAAAAGATTAATGAAGATTTAAAAGTTGCAATGAAAGCAAAAGATGAAAAAGCATTACGTGGTATAAGAGCTATAAAAGCAGCAATCATTTTAGCAGAAACTTCTGAAGGCAGAAATTCAAAAGATTTAACTACCGAAGAGGAAATTGCTATGCTTCAAAAACTCATTAAGCAACGCAAAGAATCTTTAGATATTTATACCAAAAATGGTAAAGAGGATCTGGCAAAGGTTGAACAAGAAGAAATTGAAGTAATTGAAAAATATTTACCTCAACCCCTATCTCAAGAAGAATTAGAAACCATCATAAAAGAAACTATTCAACAGGAAAATGCTATTACTATCAAAGATATGGGCAAAGTTATGAAATCTTTAACCCCTAAAATCATGGGTCGAGCAGACAATAAATTGGTTTCTGAACTTATAAAAAAGTTATTAAGCTAAATGCGTGTCCCTTTTTTAAATTTTGATGCTCAACATCAACCTTTAAAAAATCAATTTCTGAATACTTTTGAAACTTTTTTAGATTCTAATTATTACATACTAGGTAATAAAGTTAAAGAATTTGAAGAAGTATATGCAAAATTTCATAATATAAATTTTTGTGCTGGAGTTGCTAGCGGTTTAGATGCTTTGTATTTAGCTTTAAGAGTTTTGAATATTGGAAAAAATGATGAAGTAATTGTACCCTCTAATACTTATATTGCAACTGTACTTGCGGTAAGTTATGTCCAAGCGAAGCCAGTTTTTGTAGAACCTGAATTAGTTACTTATAATATTGACCCACACAAAATTGAAGAAAAGATTACTGCTAATACTAAAGCAATTCTTCCCGTTCATTTGTATGGGCAGGCAGCGAATATGACAGAAATTATGAAAATCGCCCAAAAGTATAATTTGTTTGTTATTGAAGATAATGCACAAACTCATGGTGCTTTTCATGCTCATCAAATGACAGGCACTTTTGGTCATATTAATGCAACAAGTTTTTATCCTTCAAAAAATTTAGGTGCACTTGGAGATGCTGGTGCAATAACCACTTCCTCAAAAGATTATTACGAGCAAATCAAAATGTTTAGGAATTATGGTTCTAAAATACGATATTACAATGAAGTAATTGGTTATAATTCTCGTTTAGATGAACTTCAAGCCGCGTTATTGCTAGTTAAAATTCAACATTTACAAGAATGGAACCAAGAAAGAAATCGTTTAGCAAAAATTTATCTTGAAAAGCTCAAAAATGTAACAGATATTCATTTGCCACAAACCCTTTCTACTAATACTCATGTTTATCATTTATTGGTGATTAGGTGCCCTAAAAGAAATGAATTAATGGATTTTTTAAAGAAAAATGATATTGATACTTTAATTCATTACCCTGTACCTCCACATTTACAAAAAGCCTATCAACACTTAAATTTTCAAAAAGGAGATTTTCCCATTGCAGAAAAATTAGCCGATGAAATGCTCTCATTACCTCTTTATCCAGGTCTTACAGATTCTCAAATTGAATATGTTTGTGATAAAATTCAAGCATTTTATGGAAGTTAAATAAAATCATTAGTATTGCTATAAAATATAACATCTTGAATGTTAAAATATTTCAAAAAAATTGAATTTTGGATATTTCTCTTCTTTATAATTAGGTTATGGGGAATAACAGACCCGCCATTAGAAGCTGGGCATCATTGGAGGCAAGTTACAGGATTAATGGTCTCAAGAAACTTTTTAGAAGTTGATTCTAATATTTTTTTTCCAAGAGTAGATGAAAATAACGGAGGAACTGGAATTATTGGAATGGAATTCCCAGTCTTAAATTATTTACATTTTTTATTGAGTTTCATTTTTGGCTATCAGCATTGGTATGGAAGGCTTATCAACTTGGTAGCAAGTTCTTTGGGTATTTTCTTTTTTTATAAACTCATTAAGGATATTTTTAATGAAAACCACGCGTTTTACAGTACTATAGGGCTTTTAGCTTCTACTTGGTTTGTTTTTTCAAGAAAAATGATGCCCGATACATTCTGTATGGCACTAATGTTTATAGGTTTATATTTTGGTTATCAATTTCTTATAAAAAATTCTTGGAAAAATCTACTTTTGTTTTTTTTGTTTACAAGTTTGGCTAGCCTTGCCAAAATACCTGCAATAATAGGATTTTCATTTGTATTACTTTTTTGGTTTAAGCTAAGACCCCCAATAAAAATCATGATGCTTCAATCTGTTTTTATGATTTTTACTTTAAGCTTCGTTTATTTATGGTATTTTATTTGGAATCCTTTTTTATCGGAAACTTATGGAAATTGGTATAATTTAGGAAAAAGTTTTTCACAAGGTTTACAAGAGCTTTCCCAGAATCTTCCCAAAATTATGGAAAACTTTTATTTCCATTCCTTTAATAGCTTTATTCTTTTGGGTTTGAGTATTTATGGATTTATTCAAATGTTGAAATTAAAAGAAAAATATTTGATTTTTATAACTATTTTGTATTCAGGTGTTTTTGGTTTATATGCAATCAAATCGGGGCATTTTTTTTATCATCATAATTATTACATGATTCCTTTTATTCCGATAATGGCTTTATGGTTAGGTTTCGGTTTACAAATAATTACAAATCCAAAAATAAAAGTATTTATTTTATGTGTTGGGATTTTAGAAAGTATTGCAAATCAACAACATGATTTTTTTATTAAATCACAGGAGTACCCAAAACTAGAGCTAGAAAAAATCTTTGATGGTTTTTCTTCAAAAACTGATTTAATTGCTGTAAATGGAAATGGAAACCCTCAATTAATTTATTTAACACATAGAAAAGGTTGGAACGCCAATAATGAAGATTTCAAAAACTTAAAGTTTTTACAAAATCTTCAAAATAAAGGTTGTAAATGGATTTTGATTGAAAAAAATGAATGGATTCAATCTTTAAATAACTTTCAAAAAGTTTTTGAAAATGAACGATTTATAATTTATAAAGCCTATTGACAAACCCATTTTTATATTCTAATTTTGCATAAAAAAGTATTATGGAAAAAAAATATCAAACCCTAAAAGAATTTTATCCTTTTTATTTATCTGAACACTCTAATTTAACTTGTAGAAGGCTTCATTTTGTTGGTACAACGTTTGTATTCATTTTTTTGTTTTTCTTTCTATATACTTTAAATTTTTGGTACTTTTTAATGATTCCTATTTCGGGATACGGTTTTGCTTGGATAGGCCATTTCTTTTTTGAAAAAAATAAACCTGCTACTTTTCAGTACCCTCTTTATAGCTTTTGCTCCGATTTTATTATGTATTGGGATATTCTTAACGGACGTGTCAAAATATGAAGAAAATATTTTTTGTTTTGGGATTAATCATCATTCTGTTTGCTTGTAAAAAAGAACCTTTAAGTTCATCTAGCTCTCTAGAATTTAAAATCAAAAAACCTACACCAAGCCAAATTTTTAATAAATCAGAAAAAATTGAATTTGAATTTGAAGCAAATGCTAGCTCTGAAATTCATGGTTACGAATTTAGAATTTTACAATTACCCGATAAAAACCAGCTTAAAATTCAAAATGAACACCTTCATTCAAAAAGTTTACAAAGAAGTTACACATGGTCTCCTGATACTTTGAAAGGTCTATTTCAATTTGAATTAAAAATTTTTCCTGACCATGAAGGAAACTACAAAATGGATACTATAAATTTTGAAATCAGATAATTATTATGTTGCTGGAGGCAAAATTTTATCCTTATCTCTTTTCACTCCATCAGTTTGTTCATAGCTCATATAGGGCAAAACAAGGAAAAACACTTGAAGAATTGTTTAAAGAAGTAATAAGGCAATCCAATCAAAACTCATCGTGCCTGACAAAGAAAAAGATAAACAAAAAGTAATGTCTGAAGTATTTAAGGGTTATGACTCAAAATTAGATATTGCAAAATTAGATATTGATGTTGTAGCAAAAAAATCAAAAGGGAAAGTTTTAGCATTACAATTAAGGTCAAGAGATGATACAGGAGGAACTACTGCAAAATCATCTCTTGTTGAAGCAATACGCCGAGTAATGAATAAAAGTGTAGAAAAAGACACAAATTTGTTTTATCTTATAGGTATTTGGGACAAAATAAAGAGCAATCAAAAGAATATTACTATACATAAAATTTACTAATCTCTTGAGCCTCATTTCCAGAAAAAAATAAGCAAGGAATATTTTATTAAGAATATCGAAAAGGGAATAGAATTACAGAATGGAGTAACTTTAAAACTTGCTTATGGAGATGAGGAAATAGTCAAGAATGTTTCTGATTGGATTGGCAAAGATACCAAACTGGATTATAAATCAATGAAAACTATAATTGCCACACTTGAAAGATCTGACGATTTGTGGCTCGCTTATGTTATTGCATCATTAGAGTTAGAAAATATTGAGCTTAAAGGAATAAATAATATTCAATACTTAAATGAATTATTGAAAACCGAAAAGTTTGATATTTCTATGTTTACTTCAAACGAAGAATATCTAAAATTAGCGAATGAATTAACCCTAAAAATCATTCCTAAATGGGATAAAGATTCTTTGCCTGTTTCTACTATGTCGGAAAAAGCTCATTATATTCGTGATTTAATACTATTGAGGTTTGTTTATGATGTTTCCTAAACCAAAAGTCATTTCATTTAGAGAAAAAGTAGAGGGAATTAAAAAATCAACTTACTTAACTCACGCTTTGTATTATCACCTGCTAAATTTATTCCTCAAATAGTGAGATTTTGTTTAGATGAATATACTAAAAAGGGTGGTGTTGTTTTAGACCCTTTTGCTGGATCTGGAACTGTGGGAGTAGAAGCGGCAACACTGGGTTATGAATCTTACATGTTAGACATAAATCCACTACTTGATTTTTTCTATCCCCTTAAAATACCCTCTTTTACAAAAGAAGAGTGGGAACAATCCTATAGCGACCGTAGAAGCCCATATCTTCATTCCTTATTATGATACCAGCTACTACGAAACTCCCAATTGGAACGGAACTGTCGTTAATCGCATTATAGTGAATGATATTTTTGCTAAACAAAACGTAGGTGTACCTGTTTACACTTGGAACGGAAATGGTTATGCCCAAAGCTACTACCAACAAGCCAGCATGTTAGATGAATACATTCATTGGATAGTAGGAATAGATGTAGTAGACGGTTTAAAACCGATAGGCACTTGCTACTGTGCATTGGATGATTGTACTTCCGAGTATGAAAGTAAAATTGGGAA
>CAZBPK010000078.1:0-5602 GCA_964493765.1 uncultured Bacteroidia bacterium
CACTTTATAACGACCGGGACGGTTATAAGTATGCGTAACCGTCTGGAAAGTATCCACTTTACCGAGCCATTCTGCATGCTGAGTAACCCAAAGCGTATCCGATACCGTACCATCACCAAAATCCCAAATACGATAAAAATGACCAGAAGAGGTATCTTTAAACATAACTGAATAACTCTGCGGAAATTCCTTACAATTGGGTATATCATAAGTAAAACCTATTTCAAGTTCAGGACGAAGGGAAGTATTTTGGTAGGTAGGATTTGCAAAACTACAAGGCATACAATCTTCAAAATTTAAAATAGTATCAATATTAGACGTACTAATAAAATGATTATCTATTATTTCATTGATGTCTTTTATGCGATAAATACTTTTAGACCAAAAAACACCTGTGTTATAAGGATTTACCTTTTTCATTGTTTGAATATATAATTGATTTTCAATAATAATTAAATCTGCAATGTAATTTTCATCGAACATTGATGCTATTTTATAAACGGTATCTAATTTAAAATTAAAATACATGATGTCATTTTTACCACTTGCATCATGAAGAACGTAAAAAAAACTGCTATCATCCAAAAATACAGCAGCATTTATGTATTGGTAATTTAAACCTTCATAAACAAAATTGTAATTAAATTTATTGGAACTTTTATTGTGTAGAAGGATTCCTTTGCTCCTATCAAAAGCATAAATGTCTATATTCTTTTTATAATGATTCGATAGCGATAGAAAATTTCCATTTGGACTAAAACTTAAAAATGATAGCGTATAAAAATAAGACAAAGGAGCATCCGTGATGTAAATGGTATCCAATTTCATTAAAGTTGTATCTTTAGTAACTAAGTATTTTTTAAAAAATCTATACTGTGCATCCGTTGTGAATACCCACCAATCCCTACCATTAGCATGTCTTACTCCTGCCATAGCCTCAGATACTTTGATGGTGTCTCTAATACCTATTTTTAGAATACTATCCTCTTTAATTTTCAGATATAATATTTTTTGATAGTTATTGTCATTAAATCCTGTAAAAAAAACATAAATTGTACTATCTATTGGAAAAATATTAGAACCCTGCCATGATGACGCATCGGTGGCTTGCTGTATTTTCTCAATTTTCGTTATTTGATTATTGGAATTCATAAATACTATAAAACTAGTTAGAGAAGTTTTAACAACATAATCATCAGAAGGTTGATTAGATCTTGTACGAGCTGTAAATAAAATATATTTGTAACCAAATGGACTAATAAATGTACTCATACCTTCGATAAAACCACTTACAACAATAGAATCTTTTATGTTAAAATTTAGTATTTCTGTCAATTTACTACTGATATCAAAATTCACAATTTTCGGTTGTTGATTAGGATAAACTACCAAGAAGGAATCTACATTGATTTGAAACATTGCAGGTGCTTTGGTATGGATTTGTGAGTACAAACTCACACCACAAAACATTAGCAATAATAATAAATTTCTAAGCATAATTTGATAAAATTTAGGGCATGAATATTTTCATGCCCTTTGTTTTTAAATTTATTCGATAACTAATTTGATAACTTTTTCTTGAACTTTCACAACGTAAAGTCCTTTATTTAAGTAAGTTGCAACTTCTTGCTGTCTATCAGTACTCAATATAGTTTTAAACACTTCTTTACCTAATAAATCAAAAATCACTAGCTCTGTGTTTAGCTGAGAACCTTCTATTATGAAGTTTCCATCATTAGGATTAGGATAAACCTGAATTTTGACATCATTTTCTTCTTCCATTGAAATCCATTCTGATTTTTGAGCTTGCGGATTTGAAAATCTATCATTCGCTTCTACTAGATAATATCTGTTTGGTGGTAGATTATGGTCTAATTCATACAGATACATTAAGTTTCTGGCTCTTAACACTATGCTATTGCCACGGATTTCTTTTTGACTAATATTAGCAATCACTTGATAAGAGGAATCACAAATAAATCCATGTTGTAAATATTGCTTTTCTGCACATAGAACCGTTTTATAATCGGATTCCGGGATAGAATCCGGTACAAGGGTCTGAATTAGTGAGTCAGCCAACAAACTATCCTCATTGACCGCAGTTTCTAACATCGCTAATTTTGCGATATTGGTATTTTGATATTGCTGTATAAATAATTGTTCCTCTGGAAGTAAGGGGAGCAAACTTGCATCAGTAGTTAAACTTTTATATACCTGAACTTTCTCAGAAGCCATCTGATTTGCATTCACTTTAGACCTTCTTAAAGCAAAAGAATTGCAATTGAAATTTCCATTTGTTGGTATTATTGAAAGTGGAGACCCACTTAAAAAATCATTAACAGTTGGCAAATAAATAGTATTAGGGTTATTGGGATTGGGTCTTGCGTAATAGTTGATGGTGCTTCCTTGGGTATAGTAGCAATCTGTGTGTGCAAAAAATGGCAAATTAGGATTGGTTCTTATCCAAACATTATCCGCTGGAGCATTGATATTTCCCATTCGGTAATTATTAGCAGAGTTTCCTGAAGGATTTAAAGCATTATCTACCCAATTGAATGCTATTCCTGTTCTACAATTTTTCAATTGATTACATTGAATGATAGGATTATTCAAAACCCCTGAGCCTAACCAGACACCAAAAGAAAAATTACTGATTTCATTTTCTTGAATGATAGGATTGGGGGTAAAATCACATACAATTCCATGAGTAGCTTGTGAACCTATTTGATTTTGATTGATCAACATTTGGTTATTCATAACGGTGATGTTTTCGGAATCATAAATATAAACAGCAGCTGACCTTGCAATTCTAATCGTATTATTGGGAGTTGAACCACTCAGTCTTATGGATTTGCCATTATTGTGGTCTTGAATAATTGCATTATTGATTTGATTGGTAAATACACCCATACTAACGTTTCTAATTTTGTTTTGTTGTATCAAAAAAGATGAATGATTACTATTTCTAGACCCATTCAATAAAATTCCTGCTCCCAGCAAATAGTTATTCCCATTTTGAATGTCATTCCCGGAAATTATCATGGATTGATACCAATCAGAAGAGACTGCAATGGCTGCAAAATTATGGTTCTTGAAAGTATTATTTTGGATAAATAAACCATGTGTAGTTTCCATACCGAATAATCTATTAATAGAAATACCATGAATGGAATGGTTAGAAAAACTATTGCCATTAAAAGTACCTGCTACATTAATGCCTACAATTCCATTCTGATTTGCACTAAAAGTGTTATTATTGTAATCCAATGTGTAAGAAGTTACAACTCTTATACCGTCTGTTTCATTACTTTGAAATATGTTGTGGCTAATATTATTAGCATTTGAATTTCTTACCAAAATTCCTGTCCTTAATTTTGAAAATACATTTTTTGCAAGGATATTTGGGTCGTTGTTGATGGTAATATTGGGAGAGTTGGTAATTCTTATTCCAATAGAACCTGTTTCTGAGGTCATTGCTATATCATAAGGACAAGCATAATAACTGATTCTGTTACCTTCAAAAATATTGCCTTTTATGAAAACCGTATTATTGTTTCCATTGATATCTTGAATTTGAATTGCTGTTAAATTGTCTTTAAAACGTGTATTTTGAACCATTAAATTTGAGCCATCGGTACAGATTATTCCATTTCTTGAATGAGAAATTTTAAAATTATGTTGAGTGGGTAATAGAGTATTTTGAATGTTTAAAGTAGAACTATTGAGCCTAATTTCATTCCATAAACCTCCGTTACAAGCCCTTATATTACAATCAATAAAAGTTACGTTACAACCCGTAAAACGAATGGTTGCGTTAGATTGGATAATAATATCACAGTTTCTAAATACAATATTTTGATTAGTAATATCCATATTTTCCATGGATACCTTTATTCTTTGATTAGGATTAGATTGATTTAAGGTTTGAAGAAGAGCAGAATTCCAAACAGTTTGGTTAGTCAAATGAATACTTTCTTGGCAAGTAAACCAATTGTTAAAAGTATAATCTTGAAAATCAATTTGTTCAGGAAGAATAACATTTTGTAAACTACCATAACTAGTAGAAAAAATGTTATTATTCTGAATAGTTGTATTCTGACCATTAAAGACAAATGTGTGTAAATCAGTAAAAAAATTCTGCGAGACTTGAGTAGGATTTCTCCAAATATAAAATAAAGGTTGTCCATTGTGAATGCCCCTTTCAATTCTACTCATTGAAAATGGAAAATCTTCTTCTGAAATAATGTCTTGTGGTAAATTATTGGGGTTGCTAAAATCCCAAAAACTTAATCCACCAAAATCCGAATATGGAAAATTTGCCCAATTAAAAACAATTGTATTATTATTAACAAATTCCAATCCATTAATTTTTGTAAAATTATAAGGATAAACTCTGTGCATATTTTGATTGACTAAGTCATAAATTACTAAAAAACCTACATTACTTATTGAGGGAGGTACAGCATTAAAATTTCTTAAATTAAAGAAAAGTGCAATATAATTACCATTAGGAGAAATTTCCATTTCCGAAAAAAGAGAAAAAATGTTATGCAAAGGATTTGACATTCTTGAATAATCCAAAACTAAGTTATTATTTTCTAAACCTTGAGCAATATTATTAATGATGGTAGTAGGCTGTTGTGCTCCGTTTGGGGTTAGGGTATATCTTACCAAACGTTTATGTTCTCCGTTTACACTATTTCCAGCTCCTATTGTGTATAAATATCTGGGTTTATTATTTCTTATGTCATTTAAAGTTAAAGAATTGACTGCAAATCTATTAACAGTTTCCCAACTGGTATGTTGTCCATTGGTTTGATGTAAATAATTAATCGTAGGATTTTGTGGTCTAGTGATATCCACTATAATTTCTACCAATGCAGTATTATTTAATCCTATTAAAGGTTGTCTTCCGTCAGTTACAGAAAAATAAATTCCGTATCTTTCACAATTTAAAGGAACAATTGCATACTCTGCGTCTTCCTCTAAGGCAGCAAGTATTCCATTCAAATTTATGTTAGGAGTAACACATACACTATTTCCACCGGGCAATCTTAAAGTATATGCAATAAGTGTGGTGTTATTTCCTTCATTGCGTAATCCAAAAACTAACTCAGTTTGATTCAAAGGATTTTGAGCAGAATTTAAAACTACACTTAAACAACCATTAGGATTCGTAAAATTTAAAGTTTGATGATTGGTAGTATTTAATAAAGTATTAGGAGTTTTATTAAACATCCATTCATTCATTTGAGCATAAACCGTTTCATTCATAAGCCATAAATCTAAAATCAATAACACATTCTTAATTGTGTACCTGTGAACCTATATACCTTCAGCGTTTTCAGCGCAATTTAAAGCAAATTTTTTCATAACAAAAAATTTTAATATATTTTAATAAATGCAAATCTAATGAGTTTTTTTATAAATGCAATTAAAATTTTACAATTTTTTTAATAAGAATTTTGCCACCAATGCACGAATAATATTAGTGTCCATTCGTGTAATTCGTGGCTTTTATTCAGTTTGTCTTTAATACGAATAAATTGTTGTAATTCTTGGTTATATATTCTCAATTTCTTCTAATGATAAACCTGTATTT
>CAZBPK010000079.1:0-14688 GCA_964493765.1 uncultured Bacteroidia bacterium
AAAGCATAGGTAAAACAAATGACCCTGTCCTTAAAAACTGGTTACTATTTTTTTGAATGTCAAAGTATTCGAAGGCAAAGAATCTATACTGACTAGTTACACTAAGCAAGGAGCAAACCAAGGACCATAGCCCGAAAAACTGGTTACTATTTGTTGGAATGGTAAAGCGTTAGAAGTCAAAGAACCTGAACTGAACAGTTACATCAAGCACGGAGCAACTCAAGGACCGTTTCCCGAAAGCAAAAAAATTAAGATTTGCCATTTAGTGGTTGTTCATCCTTTAAATAAAGATCCTTATGGCTATACTCAAGAAATAGAAATAGACGAAAAAGATTGGGAAAATCATAGACTTCATGGAGATATTAAAGGTCCATGCGGAGAAAATCCTGAAGTTACAATCTGTTTTAATGGTCAAGAAATCAAAGTTAAAGTAAATGAAACCACACCTTATTTAAAACAAGGAGCAAAAGCAGGACCTTGTGAGCAACCACAAGATAAAAAGGACAAAAAGTAATTAGTAATCAAATTCGCTCAACCCTTTGGCTACTGTAATTGGTAGCCAAAGGGTTGATGATTTTTACATTTCAAAACTATTTCTAAACATTAAAAAGTCAGACGCAAGGTGAATAAAAAAACTAGATTATAGAATTTTGATAGATAAAAATTTTCTATTACTTTTGAAAGTTTGTAAGCTTGTATGACCGTAGAAATAAAAGAAGTTGTAACGGATAAAGAAATCAAAGAATTTGTATATTTTCCATACCAACTTTATAAAGGTAATAAATATTGGATACCGCCCATGATTAATGATGAAATTGCTTCACTAAAGCCATCAAAAAATCCTGCATTTGAATATTGTAAATCAAAATTTTGGGTAGCCCAAAAAGATGGAAAAATTGTGGGGCGAATTGGAGCCATTATCAACTCTAAATTTAACGAAAAAGTCCAAGATAAATTCGGTAGGTTTACAAGAATTGAATTTATTGATAATGAGTTGGTAGTAAAAAAGTTACTTGAAACAGCAGAAAATTGGATTTCAAATCAAGGAATGACCAAAGTACATGGACCTTTAGGTTTTTCTAACTTAGACCATCAAGGAGTATTGATAGAAGGATTTGAACACCTGCCTTCTATTGCTTCTGAATATCATTTTCCTTATTACCAAAAGCACATAGAAAGCTGTGGCTATGAAAAAGAAATTGATTGGCTTGAATTTCGATTGACTATCCGAGATATTCCCGAAAAGGCTTTACGTTTAAATGAATTAATCAAAGAACGATATAAACTCAAAGTAATTCATTTTAAGAAAAACTCAGAAATGATGAAATATGGAGAAAAAGTTTTTTCTCTGATTAACAAATCTTTTGATGAAATTTTTGGAATGGTAGAATTAAGCCCTAAAATGCGAGATTTTTATATTAACAAATACCTAAAAGTCTTGAATCCTAAATATGTGAAAATGGTTGAAAATGAAAATCAAGAAATTTTAGGTTTTATTATTGGTATGCCTTCTTTATCTGAGGCTTTTCAAAAAGCCAAAGGGCGGTTATTGCCATTTGGATGGTGGTATATTTTAAACGCTATGAGAAAAAATACCGTTGCTGATTTGTTACTAACCGGTGTTCATCCAGAATACCAAAGACAAGGAATCCCAGCGGTATTAATTACAGAACTTCAAAAAGTTCTTTTAGAAAATGGAATTCAATACGTTGAAACTACTGCAATGGTTGAAACGAACCAAAAGGCTATCCAAACTTGGAAAAATTATGAACATATACAGCATAAAAGAAAGCGTTGTTTTATCAAGCATTTATAAAAATTTCTATTTTTGTATTCATGTTTAATAACTTGTTTTTACTAGCATCTATTCAACTTATTCTATCGTTATCCTTCGCTATTGTAGTAGCATTTTTAGCCTATAAAGTCATTAGAATGGTCATTGAAAAATACTATTCACTTACCATAGATAATATGTCTTTTGCCTATTTTATTTCAGGGGTTTTATTAGGCGTTGGGTATATTATTTCAGGTGCTATTCAACCTGTTTTAAACATTGTAAGATTAGAAATCCAAAAAAGTCAAGGCACTTATGACTGGATATTTTCAAGTGTTCAATATGTTCTAGGATTTGCATTTGTGGCTTTCATAATTGCTTTAATCAATACTATTTTAGGTGTTTATCTTTTCACCAAACTTACTTATAACACCAATGAATTTGAAGAAATAAGTAAAAATAACCAAGCTGTTGGGCTTATAACAGGAGTAATTATCGTCGTTATTGCTTTTTTTGTCCGAGATTCAACAGTTTTATTGTTAGAATCTATGATTCCTTATCCTAAACATTTTCAGTAAAAATTCCTAATGCAATCAATTATTTTAAATAAAGGACGAGAAAAAACTATTCTTCATCGTCATCCATGGGTTTTTTCAGGGGCTTTAAAAAAAATTCCTAATGAAATTTTATCAGGAGAAATTGTTCAAGTATTGAGTTCTGAAAATCTATTACTGGGTTATGGTTTTTATTCAAAGGAAAGTCAAATTTCTATAAGAATTTTTGAATTTACTCATATACCCAAACTGATTGACGAACAGTATTGGCTAGAAAAATGGCAGAAAATTTGGCATTTTAAATTAAGCCTTTTGGAAAATAATACCAACGGATTTAGATTTATTCATGCAGAAGGAGATGAAATGCCCGGCTTAATTGTTGATATTTATAATAATACAGCTGTTATTCAAGCACTTACTGCTGGAACATATCACTTACTACCATTGCTTCAAAAATTCTTAACCGCTCAAAATATATTTTACCATTTTGATAAATCCGATTCCAAAATCTTGCAAAAAGAAGGAATAACTCCTCGTAAACAATGGCTCAATAAAAACCCTAATGAAATTTGGTTTCATGAAAATGGAATTCAATTTTTTTGTGATGTAGAAGAGGGACAAAAAACAGGCTTTTTTTTAGACCAAAAAAATAATCGGGTTTTACTTGGAAAGGTCGCAAAAAATAAAATTGTAGCCAATGTTTTCGCTTATTCGGGAGGTTTTTCTTTATACGCTTTAAAAAATCATGCCCAAAAAGTTTTTTCCATAGACTCTTCTGCAAGAGCAATTTCAATACTAGAAAAAAATATTCAAAAAAATTTTGGTACAATTTCTCACCATCAAAGTATCACTGAAGATGCCTTTACTTGGTTAAAACAAATGCCTGAAAACCAAATGGATATGATAATTTTAGATCCTCCAGCTTTTGCCAAACATCAATCTGCAGTGGGTCAAGCGTATAGAGGATACAAAGAAATTAATTTACAAGCATTTAAAAAAGTAAAATCAGGTGGATATATATTTACTTATTCTTGTTCACAAGTTGTTGGTTTAGAATTGTTTAGAAAAATTTTGTTTGATGCTGCTAGTGATGCTAATCGTCATGTAAGAATAATCAAAACTTTGGGGCAATCCGAAGACCACGCCTCTAGCTTATTTCATTTAGAAGGAGAATATTTAAAAGGTTTTTGGTTGCAGGTTGAGTAATGGTTTTTTAACAAATTAAGCATAACTTATAGTTTTATCCCCATTGATTGTTTTTTCAAATTGATTAGTTTTGTTGCTGAAAATATCACTGATGTTAAAAAGATACCTGAATCAAAGTTTATTTCTAGTCTCTTATTTGTTTTTGTATCAATTAAATTCTTGTTTTTCGTTATATTCCCAAAATACCCTACCTATTTTAGAACATCATAATCTCTACGAAGGTCCTCAAAACCTAACCTTTGTTTGGGTAAATCAAAATCCTCTATATGGCTCATGGCTTATGGAACATTCTTTTAATGGTTTAGAATGGAACACTATACAAACTTATAAAAATTCTCAAAATTTATACTTTCATCGTTTACCCAAAAATCTTTATGGTTTCATACGTTTAAGATGGGTAAATCAAAATGATACCACTACCATAACCGTTCATAATCTTAATGATACTCAAAAAAAAGGTTTATTTGCGTGTTATGATGAAGAAAATTGTAAAATCTCATTAGGATACCAAATCCCATTTCAAACCGATTTGCTTTTACGTTTTTATAATAGTATCGGCGAAGAAATAACAACTTCTTTTCTTTATCACCAACCTAATCAACTTAATTTTTGGAACTTTGAACCTACTTGTTTAAAAAAAGATATTTACTTATTGCGACTAGTTGACGCATTAACTAAAGAAATTCTTTTAGATTTTAGATTACCTATTCTGTATGATTCGCTTGAAAAGAAATCAAATTAATGAGGATTTATGGAATCAATGTGTGGAGCAATCTATGAATCCAAGAATTTACGCATTAACTTGGTACTTGGATAGTGTCTGCGATAACTGGTATGGTTTAACGAATGAAAATTATGATTTTGTGTTTCCAGTACCTATTTCTAAAAAATGGGGTTTCATTCCTTGGGTTGCACAACCTCCTTTTTGTCAGCAACTAGGTTGTTTTTCTATGCAGAATATTGATTTAAAAGTTCTTATAGATAAAATTGCCTTTTACCCAAGGATCCATTTAAACTTACACGCTTTTTCTAACTTTTTTACCACTGAAATCAAAAAAAATAGCTTACTGAATTTACAGTCCCCTTATCAAACTTTGCGTCAAAATTATTCCGAATTACGAAAAAGAGAACTAAAAAAAATACAAAAACTTTCTTATCAATTACAGGTTAATCATAATTTAGAGGAATCCTTAACTTTTTGGTTTGAACAGTGGGAGAAAAAAGACTTTTTTCAAAAAGCATGGAAAAATGTCATAAAAAAATTGGTTTACAATGCTTTTCAATTAAATCGTTTATATCTTTTAACGGCATATCATAATCACCAAATCACTGGTGTAAGTTTATTTTTATTAGATTTTCATAGGGTTATTTATTTAGGTGGTGCATTTACAGAAAATGGAGTCAATTCATTCATGTTTGACTATATTATTCAAAATTTTGCAGAAAAAGTTCAATATTTAGATTTTGAAGGTTCTAGTATACCCTCAATACAAAAGTTTTATGAAAGTTGGGGAAAAATTGAATATGAAAGTTATCCTGTTCTAAAAAAATTCCTTTTGTAAAATGCTTGTAATTTAAGTTTTTATATTATTGCCAGTAAAACAACCTTTAGTAAAGCCACTTCACAGAAGCAACATTCAAAAAATACTTTAATCTTCCTTTTTCTTAAAGGGTTTCATAGATACCGTTTTACGAATAAAATTGGAAGTGTTTTCTTGAAATTCTACTTTAAAAACCGGATTTACTGCATATATGTAAATAAATAATATCAAGTTGCATAAAATCAAAAGATAAAAATTTACTTGTATATAACTACTTAACCATTGAGCTTGGTTATCATTCACAATGACATCTGCGAAGTAAGAGTAACTAGAAATCACACCATGCAATATAGCGACAGAAATGATGGAATTAGAAGCATATCGGACAAATAAATAGATAGGAGAGAGCAAAAGAAAAAAAATAAAGTTGATTAAAACCGCCCAATAAGGATTAATTACAGCGGCAAACCATACAAATGGAGAATACCATAATGCCCATATAAAACCTTGAATGAATGCTTGTTTAATAAAACCATGTTGATGAAGTTGGTAAAATAAGAAACCTCTCCAACCTATTTCTTCAGAAAAACCAATGATAAAATTAAAGGTTAATCCCCAAATTATAGCAATCAATAAATTTAACCAAAAAATGGGAAACCCTGATTTATAGGCGTCAATATAAATATTGTCATAAATTAATGGAGAAAGAAAAATTTTGAATTGTTCTAAAAATAGGGGTTTATTGGGGTTAATTTCTATTCCAGGAAACAAGGAAAGTAAAACTATAGTTAATAAAACATAAACCATAGGTCCTAAAATTACCACCAAGTTCCATAAGTTCCATATTTTAAATTTACCAATAGAGTTGCTAATAGGAGTATTGAGTATAAATTTATGTAGCATAGTTACTACAATCAAGGGCATAAAGGAGTTTAATAAAATGATAATAGCAGCAGTATAATGGTTCCATTTTCCACCAATCCAATGATAAATAAAAGCTAAGGAAAAACTCAATAAAAAAAGAGTTACTGTAAATATTCCAATTGTTTTAAAATTACTTTGCGTGTTCATTTTAGTGAGCTTCTAACCAATTATTTCCTATTCCTAAATTAACTTCCAAAGGTACAGAGATAGAATAAGCATTTTCCATAGCTAACTGTATGGGTGTTTGTACTTTATCTAATTCCTCTAAAGGAACTTCAAACAATAATTCATCATGAACTTGTAAAATCATTCGAGTTTTCCATTGATTTTTTTGAATTAATTCATGAATTTCTATCATAGCTAATTTGATAATATCTGCCGCTGTTCCTTGAATAGGTGTATTAATAGCAGTTCTTTCAGCAAAACTTCTTATTGTAAAATTGGCAGAATGAATATCTTTTAAATACCTTCTTCTACCCATTAAAGTTTCAACAAAACCTTTATCTCTAGCATTTTTAATAGAATTTTCCATATATGCTTTTACTTTAGGATATTTTTCAAAATAAGTGTCAATAAGCTTTTTGGCTTCAGTACGACTAATATTAAGTCTTTGAGATAGACCATAAGCAGAAATTCCATAAATAATACCAAAGTTAGCAGTTTTAGCTTTTCTACGCATATCAGAATTTACTTCTTCCAAAGGAATATTAAAAATTCTTGAAGCAGTAGCTACGTGTATATCTTCATTTTTTGCGAAAGCTTCAATCATATTTTCATCGCCACTTAAAGCAGCCATGATTCTTAATTCTATTTGAGAATAATCACAAGATAGCAATACATGATTTTCTGAAGCAATAAATGCTTTCCTTATTTCTTTTCCTTTTTCTGTTCTAATAGGAATATTTTGCAAGTTAGGGTTTACAGAACTTAATCTACCTGTAACCGCAACGGTCTGAGCAAAAGTAGTATGGAGCCTTTGAGTTTTCGGATTTATCAGTTCTGGTAAAGCATCTACATAAGTAGATTTTAATTTAGCAGTTTGGCGATAATCTAAAATTTTACGAACAATTTCATGTTCATTGGCTAATTCCATTAAGGTTTCTTCATTTGTAGATAATTGTCCGGTGGCTGTTTTCTTCCCTTTTTTTAATTCTAATTTTTCAAATAAAATTTCAGATAATTGCTTGGGTGATTGAATATTAAATGTGATACCTGCTAAATCATAGATTTGTTTTTCTAAAATTTCCAATTCTTGTTGGAGTTCAAAAGAAATATCTGATAGTATATTTTTATCAATTTTTACTCCATGATATTCTACTTCTACCAAAACAGGCATTAAAGGCTCTTCAATTTGATAAAAAATTATATCTAATGGATTTTGATGAATTAAAGGCAAAAACTTTTCGTATAATTGGTATGTTACATCTGCATCTTCGGCAGAATATTCAGCAACTTTTGGAATTTCCACTTCTTTCATGCTTTTTTGGTTTTTTCCTTTTTTTCCAATTAAAGTTTCTATGGATATAGGTGTGTAATTCAAGTATTTTTCTGAAAGAAAGTCCATATTATGTTTGCTATCTGCATCAATTACATAATGTGCAATCATGGTGTCGAAGAAGGGACCTACAACCTGAATATGGTAATTCTTCAAAGCTAATAAGTCGTACTTTAAGTTTTGACCAATTTTTAAGATCTTAGGATTTTCAAAAAAGGGCTTAAATAAATGAATTACTTTAAGTGCTTCATCATAAGAAAGTGGTATAGGAATATAAAAAGCTTTATGTTTTTCAAAACAAAAACTAAGCCCGATTAGTTGTGAATCAATGACTTCTAGTTGGTCTGTTTCTGAATCAAAACATACAGCAGTTTGCTTGCAAAGTTCATCTACAAAATTTTTTATTTCATTTACTGAAGTTAATGTAATATATTGATGTTCAACATTGGATATGTTTTGAAGCGGTTGAGTGGATTTTATTTCTTCGGTAGAACTTTCATGGGTAGAGCTAAATAAATCGGGAGAAGAATTTTTGGGATTATAGTGAATAGATTTTCCTAAGATTCTTTGTGCTAAAGTTCTAAATTCTAAATCTGTAAAAATTTGCAGGAGTTCATTTTCATTAGGAGGGTCTAATTTTAAGTCATTCATATTCAACTGAATATCAATATCTGTATAAATGGTAGCTAATTTTTTAGAAGCGATACCCATTTGCCCATTGATTAATAAAGTTTCTTGAATAGATTTTTTTTCAACGTTTTTGGCGTTTTTAAGAACGTTTTCAAGATTATGGTACTTTAGAATTAACTCAAGAGCAGTTTTTTCCCCAATTTTAGGAATACCGGGATAATTATCGGAAGAGTCACCCATAAGCCCTAATAAATCAGGAATTTGTTCTGGGAAGACTCCAAATTTTTCTTTGACTTTGTTTTTGTCTAAAAGTTCAAAAGGATTTTTGCCAATAGAGGGTTTATACATCCAGATATGATCATCAACCAATTGAGCATAATCTTTATCTGGTGTAACCATAAATACATCAATATTTTGAGCGGAGGCTTGTTTGGCTAAAGTACCGATAACATCATCAGCCTCATAACCATTAATTTCCAAAATGGGGATATGCCAAGCCTTTAAAATTTTTTTAATATCGGGAATAGCTTGAATAATATCTTCTGGGGTTTCTTGCCTTTGAGCTTTATAATTTTCAAATTCTTCATGGCGTTTAGTAGGTCCGGGTGGGTCGAAAGCAACTCCTAAATGAGTAGGTTTTTCTTTTAGAATAATTTCATAAAGTGTATTAATAAAACCAAAAGTGGCAGAAGTATTTTTACCATAACTTGTGATTCTAGGGCTTTTAATAAAAGCAAAATGAGAACGGTAAACTAATGCAAAAGCATCAATTAGAAATAGTTTCATAACTTTTATACTCTAAGACCAAAAACGGTAACATCATCTAGTTGCTCTAAGTCTCCTTTCCATTCTTTCCATTCCATATTTAATAAAGCTCTTTGAGTAGCCATGGATTCAGTTTGGGTTCTTAAAACAAGATCACGGAAACGTCTTGTAGAAAATCTTTTTTCGTCAGGACCCCCCAGCTGGTCAACAAAACCATCGGTATATAAATAAATGGCATCACCGGGTTTTAATTGAATTTTATGGTTGGTAAATATACGTTCTTCTTCCATTTGTTCACCTCCAATAGATTGTTTATCGGGTTTGATTTCATGCACTTCCCAATCTTGATAATAATTACAAGGTAAATTAGCGCCTGCATATTCACACTCATAAGTTTCAATATCAATTGTTACTAAGGTAACATCCATACCATCTCTTGAAGTGGAGTCTTCAACGTCTTGTTTAAGGGTTTGTCTTACACCAATATGTAACCAATAAAGTATATCAGCAGGTTTTAGAATTTTCTTTTCGTTTACAATTTGATTGAGCAAAATGTTTCCAATCATGGTTAAGAAGGCACCTGGAACACCATGACCTGTACCATCGGCAACCACCACCACACGTTTACTTTCATGCCCTGATAACCAATAGAAATCCCCACCAACAATATCACGAGGTCTAAAGATGACAAAATAATTTTTGAATAAACTATTCAGTAGTTCTTTGGTGGGTAAGATATTTTGTTGAATTCTTTTGGCGTATTTTATACTTTCTGTTAAATTTTTAGCATTTTCTTCAATTTCTTCTTTTTGCTTAATTACTTCTTGATTAATGAGTTCTAATTGGGAATAGGCTTCTTTAAGTTTATCGGTTTTCAATCTTTCATGTTGTTCAAGCACTAAGGCGATAGTATCAGCGAGAGAAGCTGCAAAATTTTGTTCATCAAGGGTCCAGTTTCTAGTTTTACCTCTACTTTCAAAAGATAAAATCCCTACAGTTTTTACTCCTTGTCTTATAGAAGAATCCAAAACTGATTGAATTCCACTAGGAACTAATAAAGGAATAGCCAATTCTTTGGTTCTTGAATCATTAACGGCTTCATTTGCCGCAATAACCCGATCTTTTTCTAAGGTTTTAAAGTAATTGGGATAAAAATCTCTTTGCAGAACCGTTCCTTTTTGGTATTTATGAACTACCCCATCAGATTGAGCAGTAGTCATACAACGAATGCGAGTATCTCCTTCTTCAAATAACCAGATAGAGGCTCTATCCACTTCTAGGGTAGCTAAACCAATTTGAGCAATGATTGCAAAAGCTTCGTCAGTTTTTGCTTCTTTAACCGATGGATGAGAAGTAACTTCAAGCAATGCAGCTTGTTGTTTTTTTAATCGAAATTCTTGTTCTTTTTGAGGAGTAATGTCAAATAATACGTTAATGGATTTAATAGGTTCACCATCGGAGTCTAAAACAGGAGTATTGGTCATCCAAACCCATACTGATTGACCATCTTTCGCTCTTAATTCAATTTCACCTTCCCAAATTTTACCATTTAATACACTTTTCCATTGTTCTTGATAGATTTTATCGCTTTGATTAGGAGATTTTAAAATAGTATAACGTTTACCCATTAATTCATCTTTTGCAAACTTTAAGTTCACAAGTAATTCACTATTCAGGTAAGTGATATTTCCTTCCATGTCCGTTTCAAACACCATAGAAGAATTATTGAGAGCAGAAATTTGACCAATTAATTCTACTTGAGTTCTACGCATTTCTTCATTTGCAGCTAGCAACTCTTCCGTATTTTCTCTAAGCATTTCTTCTTGTTGCAAAGCAACTTCTAATGCGGTTTTTAATTGTTCTTCCTGAAGTTTTTGAGAGGATATATTAAAACCTACAGCAATAAATTTATAAGGTTTCCCATCAGACCCAATTACAGGTGTAATCGTTAAATTAATCCAATAATACCAACCATCTTTAGATTTGTTTTTAATTTCACCTTTCCAAATTTTACCGCGTAAGATGGTTTCCCACATATCTTTAAAAAATTCTGAAGGATGTTCGTCAGATTTTAAAATTTTATGATTTTTACCAAAAACTTCTTCTTTTTGATAGTTATAAATCTGCAAAAACTCAGAATTTACATAAGTGATAAGCCCGTTTACATTGGTTTCTGAAACTATAGCTGCGGAATTCAGGGCTTCAATTTGACCTTTTAATTCAATTTGTGCTCTTCTTAATTCTTCATTAGTAGCTTCAATTTCTTCGGCATTTTGTCTAAGTTCTTCTTCTAATGCTTGGGATTCCTCTAAAGAAGTTCTTAATTCTTCTTCCATGACTTTTCTATTTCCTTGTTCTAAAGCCATAGAAACCACATCGGCTACAGCAGTAGTAAAAGAAACTTGGTCAGGTGTCCATTGAATAGGTTTTCCTGCATGTTCTACAGTAAAACAACCCACAACATTTCCTCCCAAACGAATCGGTGCTGCTATTATTGAAGAAATGTTATAAGGGATAAAATAATAATCTGCTAGTCTTTTAGTGCTCTCATGATTTAAAACATCATCTACTTGAAGTAAATAATTTTGTTTTAATGTTTCAAAGAATTCTTTTGCATATTTTTCTTGAATTTCAAGGTTATCAATATGTTGAAGGTTTTGCCTATCAAATAAATCCACACAATTAAGAGTTTTATCCTCTTCATTGAAAAGCCAAAAACCTACTCTATCATGATTCAAAGTATAACAAGTTGATTCGGTGATAGTTCTAATGGATTCAGCAATTTTACCTTCTTTCAAATCAGGATTTCTTGTAAATTCTTGTAATGCAGCTTGTTGCTGAACTAAACGATATTCTAATTGCTTTTGTTCATCGTACAATTTCTTAATTTCATCTCTTTCCTGAATAGACTTACTATAAAGAGACTTTAAAGTATCTAATTCTTTTACAGCTACATTTAAAGCATTTTGAATTTCCTCATCATTCTGTTTTAAAGATTGAATATTTAAGGCTGTATAAATAAATTTGGTAATTTTTCCAAGTGCATCTTGAATAGGCTGAATAGAAACAGCAAGCCATAGGGATTGTCCATTTTTAGTTTTGTTTCTGATTTGACCTTTCCAAGTTTTGCCTTTGTTGATAGTATCCCATAAATCCTTAAAAAATTCTTTATCATGATAACCAGAATTGAGAATTTTAAAGGATTGATTTAACAATTCAGAATTCTGATACCCAAATAATTCAGCAAAAACATTGTTGCAGTAAGTAATCTTACCTTGTAAATCTGATTCTGCAACGGCAATAAAAGCATCAATTCCTTGTAAACGGTGATTTAATTTAACAATTTGTCTTCTTTGCTCTTCTTCCTTAGCTGCTGAAGAAACTTTTAAATCTTCAATTTCTTTGGAATATTGGTTTATGTTAGTCTTTAACGATTTAAAACGTTCTTGAATGTTTTTGAAATCTTGTAAAAGTTCATTAGGAATTTGTTCTGAGGAAAGCGTAGGATTTTTATCTTCAATAATACATTTTACATATTCTTGAATAGCGTCATTTTTGATTTTTTGTTGTTGTAAAGTTTCTGATAACAAAGGTATTGGACTATTATCAATTACCAATTCATTAGACTTAATTTCACCCGACTTAAACTTTAACAAAGTATCACTAATTTGTTGAATAGGTTTTTTAAGAGAAGCATTAAAATAAAAAATGGTAACCAAAATTGCAATTAAAAATAAAATCAAACTTGCTCCTAAAACCAAAAATAAAACAAATTGGTTATAAGCAAATTGAGTATTAACAACTTCTTTTTTCTTATCTAAATCATTGAGAAGATTGATAATGGTTTCTTGAATAGTGTTATATAAATTTGCTAATTCTTTTCCATAACTCAAAACAGAATTTAGAGTAGCTTCATCTTTTTCTTTAGGTGCTTGGTTGGCATAATTTTGTTTAACTCCTACGTAAGTCTTTAAAGTATTTTCAAATTGATCTGTAATTTTGGCAAGATGAGACAAAGAATCTGTATCTAAAAAATCTTTAGCAATACGTTTTAGTTCATTACTATTTTGGTACAACTCATCTTCTTTCACACTTTCTTGAAAAGGTAAAGTATCATTTGAAAGAACGATTGCAATTTTTTTGGTTGCAATTTTTTTAAGAGCTTCTAATTTGAGTTCAATTAAGCGAGTTTGTTCTAATTTAGGAAGATGTTCATTTTTTTCTTGCCAAATTAAATAAATGCTAACCGATAAAGGTACAGCAACCAAAAAAAGTATTAAATAAAACAGAGTAGTAAAACGGTTGGTAACTCCACTTTTTTTCATGATTTTGCAAATTTAATTAGTTTTTAAACAGTTGATATATTTTTTTAAGGTTTGTTCTAATCCTAAATATAAACTTTCTGTAATAATAGCATGCCCAATAGAAACTTCTTTCAATTGAGGTATATTTTGAGCAAAATATTTTAAATTTTCACTATTCAAATCATGCCCTGCATTGACTTCAATTCCCAAAACTTCAGCTAATCTTGCAGTATCAACATAAGGCTGAACCGCTAAATGAGGGTTATAAGGATAATATTTTGCATAAGGTCCTGTATAAAGTTCAATTCTATCGGTTTCTAATTTTTGGGCGTACTGTAAAAGTTCATGGTCACAATTTAAAAAAAGTGAAACACGGATTTTTAAAGATTTTAAATGGGAAATAACCTCATTAAGAAAACGAAAGTTTTTTCTTGTATCCCATCCTGAATTAGAGGTTAAAACATTAGGCGGGTCTGGTACTAATGTACATTGAGTAGGACGCACATCTTCCATCATTTTGATAAAAGTGTCAGAGGGATAACCTTCAACATTAAATTCTAATGAATATTTTTTGAGTAAATCTTTTAATTCATAAACATCAGCATAATGGATATGTCTTTCATCAGGTCTTGGATGAACAGTAATTCCATTTGCACCAAAATCCAAACATTTTTTTGCAAATTCTATTAAATTTGGATAGTTATCACCTCTTGAATTTCTTAATAATGCTACTTTATTGATGTTAACGCTTAACTGAACCATTTGAACTTGCAAAACTGCTAATTAATATCCTTCTTTGCAAAATTATCAGGATTAAATTGCAAACAACAAAAAAGTTATTCACTTTTAATATGTTAAGAAGTGGAAAAATATAGCTATAATCATTTTTTGGGCGTGCCCCTTTCTTACGCTGCGGGTCGGGCTGCTACGGGCTTCGCTATCGCTTCGGCAATCCTTTTCGCTTCGCTCAAAGGCAGTGCCACTTCGTGCCCTCCGCATCCCTCACGCATAAATCGCAATAAAAATTGCTTTTAATTTTTCCCTAAACCTCACCATTAACCATTAATCTTCCTCAGTAATTTAAACAATTAAGAACTAAAACTCCTCTAAATAATCAATGATTTTGATTCCTAACATCATTTCAATTTGTTCATCACTAAAATTGGATAACCTTAAACTTTTAATCGCATTTATAATTTTAGTTCTCTCCTCCTCTGCCTTTTTCTTTTCTTCCTCTAATAAACGTTCTTTTTCCTCTGCTTTTTTCTTTTCTTCTTCTGCTCTTTTCTTTTCTTCCTCAAGCTCCTTCCTTGTTTCTTCTAAGGCTTTTATATACTTCTTTTCTTTGTCCTCCAACATGGCATTCACGGTTCGCCATGCCTCTTGTTCTTTCTCAATCAGTTTCCTTTCATTAGGATTCGTCCCTGAATAATGCAATATCTCTGCTGTCAGCTTGATTTCTTCATTGTCTATGGGATAGGGATATTCCTTGATG
>CAZBPK010000080.1:0-6243 GCA_964493765.1 uncultured Bacteroidia bacterium
GTATAATAACAGATTTACTCAATTTTGAAAAAGATCAATTAAAAACCTTGTATTTAGAACTCCAAAATCATGACCATCAAAAAATATTAGAAAAAGGTTATTCTATTACTCTGAAAGATGGAAATCTAATTAGTTCTGTTCATCAAGTAAAAGAAGGAGATACAATTCAAACTGTTTTAAAAGATGGAAATATTGACTCTATAATAAAAAAAGTGTAATTTTGACGAAAATATTTACGATTTATGAAATCATTAGTTTTTGTAATAGCTATATTTCTTAGTTTAGCTTCTTATGGTCAGATAAAAAAAGAGGCTAAAATTGAGTTTTTGGCTGATGATTTAATGGATAGACAGGGTCTAATAGAAAATGGAGAAAGAATCATTAAAGAAAACATTATGAATTGGGTTGCTAAAAATTATAATGGAAAAATAGAAAAGCCCAACGTGGAAGTAAACATACTCAATGATTATCATGATGTAGGTGCTTATCAAATTATATTCTATTTTACAGTCAATACTCCTAAACAATATAATGATATGAATTTTTGTAATTCTATATGCCAATTGATAGAACCAGAATATAAAAAACTAAAAGTTAGAATAGGCGATTGCAAAGGCAAATTAGTATCCAAAAAATAGAAATAAAAAAATACCGAAGCTTCAAACTTCGGTATTTTTTTTGTTGAATTGATTAAACTACAATAATTCGTAGATACCCGCAATACCTTGACCACCACCAACGCAGGCAGATACCATTCCATATTTTTGGTTTCTTCTACGCATCTCATTAAATAGTTGAACGGATAATTTGGCACCCGAACAACCCAGAGGGTGCCCTAAAGCAACTGCACCGCCATTTACATTAATGATTTCAGGATTTAATCCTGCTTCTTTAATTACTGCAAGAGCCTGCACTGCAAAAGCCTCATTAAGCTCAATTTGTTGAATATCATTAAGTTTTAGTCCTGCATTTTTTAGCGCAATAGGAATAGCTTTTACAGGACCGATGCCCATATAATCAGGTTCTACACCTGCAATTCCATATCCTACTAATCTTGCAATAGGTTTTAAGTTATGAGTTTTACAAAATTCTTCAGAACAAACCATAACGAAAGCGGCACCATCGGAAGTTTGAGAGGAGTTTCCAGCAGTAACCACACCTTTAGCGGCAAAAACTGGTTTTAATTTTCCTAATGCTTCAACAGAGGTATCGGCTCTTGGTCCTTCATCGGTATCTACAATATATTTTTTACTTTGTTTTTTGCCATTATTATAAAAAACTTCCTCAAGTTCTATCGGAACTATATCCTCTTTAAATTTTCCTTCTTGAATAGCTTTTATAGCTTTTTGATGCGAATTATAAGAGAAAACATCAGCATCTTCTCTTGTAATTCCATATTTTTGGGCGACCATTTCTGCGGTCATTCCCATACCGAAGTACCATTCAGGGTGTTGAACGGTTACGTTATAATTAGGAGCAATTTTATATCCACCCATGGGCAATAAAGACATGGTTTCCGCACCTCCTGCTATAATGCACTGTTGTAAACCTGCATGAATTTTAGAGGCTGCAATAGCAATTGTTTCTAATCCTGAAGCACAATAACGATTGACAACCATTCCAGGAACTTCAATTCCTAAGGACATTAAAGCAATCATTCTTGCCATATTTAAACCTTGTTCTCCTTCGGGAATAGCGTTTCCAACAATAACGTCTTCAACTTCCTGAGGAGCAACATTCGGTACTTGTTTCATTAAATGTTTAATGACTTCCGCCGCTATATCGTCGGGTCTTGTAAATCTAAATTTTCCTTTTGGGGCTTTGCCTACTGCACTTCTGTAGCCCGCTACTATATATGCATTCATTTTTTTTCTCGTTGAATTGTATTAATTTCTTAAAGGTTTACCACTTGTTAAAATAGAATTAATTCTTTCTAATGTTTTTTGTTCACCACAAAGGCTTAAAAAAGCTTCTCTTTCCAAATCTAATAAATACTGTTCAGAAACTTCAGTTTTTGCAGATAAATCTCCACCGCAAAGAACGTAGCCTAACTTGGTAGCAATTTTTTTATCATGTTCAGAGATATATCCTCCTACTTGCATAGAATACACTCCTGCATGAACTACTGCTAATCCTGCTTTTCCTAATACTTTAATATCGTTTCTAGGAACGGGCTGTGTGTAACCTCTTTCCCATAGAGCCATACAAACTCTTTTTGCATCGGTTAATCTTCTTTCAATATTAACAGAATATCTATCGTAACCTTTTCTAAAATAACCGAGTTCATAAGCCTCTTCGGCAGAAGTTGCCACTTTTGCTTGTCCGATAGTTAAGAAATAATCACGAAGGATGTTAAGTTCTTCGCCATCACGTAATTGGTCAGATACTCTTAAAGCAAATTCTTTGGTCCCACAACCAGCAGGTATTAAACCTACTCCTACTTCTACTAGCCCAATATAAGTTTCAGCAGCAGCTTGAACGGCATCAGCGTGCATACTCATTTCACAAGCTCCCCCTAATGCAAGGCTATGAGGCGCAACTACCACAGGTATAGAAGAATATCTCACTCTCATGATAGTATCTTGGAAGTATTTGATAGCAAAATTTAACTCGTCCCATTCTTGTTGGCAAGCCATCATGAACACCATTCCTAAATTAGCTCCTGCACTAAAGTTCTCTCCTTGGTTTCCTATTACTACCCCTTTATAACTTGCTTCGGCTAATTCTATAGCCTTATTGATACCTTGTAAAACTTCGCCACCTAAAGAGTTCATTTTGGTATGGAACTCTACACATAAAATTTCATCCCCCATATGGTGAATAGTACAACCTTCATTTTTCCATACCACATTGGTAGGTCTGAGGCTTTCTAAATTAATGAGTTTATCCGCTCCAGGGACAGGTTGATAAGATTTTGTAGTAATATCGTAAAACTTACGAATACCTTTTTCTATTTTATAGAAAGAATTATTACCACCAGATACCATTTCATGTACCCATTTAGCCACTTTGTAACCTGCTTTTTCACAAGCCTCTAAGGTTTCTTTTACTCCCAAATAATCCCATGTCGCAAAAGGACCAACTTCCCAACCAAAACCTGCTTTTAAAGCATCATCAATTTTATAAAGTTCATCAGAAATTTCGGGTATTCTGTTAGATACATAAGCAAAAACTCCATACATCGACTGACGAGTAAACTCACCAAACTTATCTTGGGCTTGTGTCAACGATTTGATTCTTGCTAAAGGAGTATCTAAATTTTTTAGAGCATCTAAAGACGGGGCTTTAACTTTCTGTTGTGCTTGGTACTCACCCGTTTGTAGGTTTAACTCTAAAATTTCTTTTGAGCCTGATTTTCTATCTTTAAAATAAAAACCTTTACCAGTTTTATCTCCAAATTGTTGGTTATCAATCATTTTTTGGACATAAGCAGGAAGTTGAAAAACGTCTCTACATTCATCTTTAGGGCAATTATCGGCAATTCCTTTAGCAACTTTAACAGCGGTATCCAAACCCACCACATCTAAAGTTCTAAATGTTGCAGATTTAGGACGACCTACCAAAGGACCAGTAACTTTATCTACTTCGGAAACCGTTAATCCCATTTTATCTACCAAATGCAGTAAGTGCATAATGGCATAGATACCAATTCTATTAGCAATAAATGCTGGAGTATCTTTACATAAAACGGTTTGTTTACCTAAAAATAAATCACCATAATGCATCAAAAATTGAGTTACCTCAGGGTCAGTATAAGGGGTAGGAATAATTTCTAAAAGTCTTAAGTAGCGGGGGGGATTAAAGAAATGAGAGCCTGCAAAATGCTTTTTAAAATCCTCAGAACGCCCTTCTGCCATGCTGGTAATAGGAATCCCTGATGTATTAGAAGTTACAATAGAACCAGGTCTACGGTATTTCTCTACTTGGTCTAAAATTTGTTTCTTGATATCAAAAATTTCAATTACTACTTCTACAATCCAATCGCAATCCGCTATTTTGGGAAAATCATCTTGGTAATTACCCGTTGTAATAAGCTTAGCGGCTGATTTTTTGTAAAGAGGGGCAGGATTAGATTTAATAGCATTTTGTAAAGATTCGTTGACAATACGATTTTTAAACTCTTTAGAGTCCGTAGTTAAGCCTTTGGCTTTTTCTGCTTCATTGAGTTCTTTAGGAACGATGTCTAATAATAAAACTTCTACGCCAATATTAGCAAAATGACAGGCTATTCTTGAGCCCATAATTCCTGAACCTAATACGGCTACTTTTCTGATGGGTCTATTCTTCATTGGATAGATATTAAAATTTTGACCGCTAATTTAAAAGGTTTTTTAATGATTGACCAAATTTATTTTTAAAAAATTATTATTTTCAAACTAAAATGAAATTTTATGCAAGTTTTTAACGGTTTTTTTTTAGAAATTTTTACATTCATTCACAATTTTACCATGTTTTCAAAAAAAATTGAAACTAAAAATTATAAGGGCGTGTCCCTTCGCTAAACGCTCAGGGTCGGGCTTGCTACGGGCTTCGCTTTCGCTTCGGCAATCCTTTTTCCATTTTTTTCAAAAATGTCAAAAGGCAGTGCCACTTCGTGCCCTTCGCATCCCTCACGCTTAACTCAAAGCAAAGCCTTAACAATCACTAAATCAACGAGATTGAATCTTTATTTTTACATAAGGGTTGGGTTTTAGAGTTACCAAAGGTAATGGCTTTACTTCTTGATGATTGTTAATGAGTTTCCACTGAAAATTTCTTACTAAATCGCTTAATAATATAACCATTTCCATAATAGCAAACTGCATTCCAATGCACAACCTAGGACCCGATCCAAAAGGGATATAAGAAAATTTATGTTTTAAAGTGTATCCATTTAAAAATCTTTCAGGATAAAATTGATTGGCATTTTCCCATAAATTAGGATGTCTATGTATAAAATATGGAATAAATACAACATTCATGTTTTCTGGAACAAAATATTCACCCAAAAAATCTTCTTTGATACTTTTTCTTCCTATAATCCAAGCGGGTGGATATAGCCTCAAACTTTCATCAATAATTGCTTTTGTCCATTTAAGTTGAGAAAAATTTTGATAATTTACTTGTTGATTATGGGCTATTTGTTGAATTTCTTCATTTATTTTTTCTTGATATTCAGGATTTTTTGCTAATAAATAAATAATCCAACTCATAGAAACAGCAGTAGTTTCATATCCAGCTATAAACAGAGTTACCAATTCATCTCTTAGCTGTTGCTCGTTCATAGATTTACCTGTATCTTCGTCTTTGGCATCTAATAGCAGTGATAAAACATCATGAAAATCGTTATCATGATGTTCATTTCTGTTTTGAATAATTTGATAAATCAGCTGATCAATTTTTTGAATATCTTTTTTAAAACGAATATGAGAAGGCAGCGGAAATCTTACTGGAAAATTGAAAGGTCTTCTGATTCTTTGGTTAATAAATGTGTTGCTGTTATTAATAGCTTTTCCAGCATCAGAAGCAGAATTTTCTAAGTCTACAGAAAAAAGGGTTTTACCAGCAATAGTTAAAGTAGATTGAATCATTTCTTCTGAAACATCAATTTCATGATTAGGAGAATAATTTTTCCATCTATCCACCACATTTTGAGAGCAATGCCGCATGGTTTCAAAAATGGAAAGTAATTTTTGTTTATGAAAAGCAGGTTGTATAGTTCTTCTCTGTTGAAGCCAAAACTCACCTTCTGAAGTCAGTAAGCCATTGCCCAGAAAAAGTTTTAGGTGATCATATTTAGCACTTTTGGTATAATTTTTATGATTTTCTTGTAAAACATGTTGGACATGGTCAGGATTTAAGGTAATATAATGGATATTTTTACCAAAACCTACACGAAAAGTATCACCAATTTCAGCAATACTTTCTTCAAAAGAGAGCAAAGGGTCTTGTATAAATTGAATAATTCCTTTAAGGGTTTGAAAAACTCCTATATTTTTTTTCTTAGGTATTTTACGGGATATAATAGTGTTTTGAATCATAAAAAATTAAATTTACAAAGTTAAACAATTTTTAAAATCAAAAAATTTGAATAGTTTTCATTCATCACTCGTAATTTTTTGACAAAAAAAAGCCACAGAAGTGTGTAATATGCGTGAGGGATGCGAAGGGCACGAAGTGGCACTGCCTTTTGACATTTTTGAAAAAAATGGAAAAAGGATTGCCGAAGCGAAAGCGAAGCCCGAAGCAAGCCCGACCCGTAGC
>CAZBPK010000081.1:0-8216 GCA_964493765.1 uncultured Bacteroidia bacterium
GGATTGCCGAAGCGATAGCGAAGCCCGCAGCCAGCCCGACCCGCAGTGTAGCAAGGGACACGCCCAAATAATGAAATATGAACTTAAAAAACTGTAAATAAAAATTTTTTCTATTTTTGTAAAATATGCAATTTTCAAATACCCTTTTTAAATATACGCTTGGTTTAATTGCTGTTTTACTTACAGGCTTCTTTTTTATTCAATTAAAAGAAGTTTTACAACCCATTCTTTACGCAGTTATTCTCAGTGCAACCATTCTACCTTGGGTAAAATTTTTAATCCAATGGAAAATTCCTGAAACTCTCGCTATTTCTTTAGCTTTATTTTTCATTTATTTAATTATTTTTCTAGTCTCTTGGTGGACATACAGCAGTTTATCCGTATTTCAAAATGACTATCCAGTGATTCAAAACAAAGCCACTACATTCTTCAATGAATTAGATTTATGGTTAAAAAATAAAGGTATTGAAGGTTATGAATTAATTAAACCTAAAATTAACGAATTTTTATTAAAAGGTAGTGAATGGATTGGTTCTATTTTGATTACATTATCGAGTATTGCAGGCAATTTAATTTTGGCTACTATTTATGCTTTTTTAATGCTCATTTACCGTAAAAATATTTACATTGCTTTTGTATCCGTTTTAGGTGAAAATCAAAAAGAAAACACTCAATCTTTTTTCAAAAAATTATCCGAAATTTTGTCAGGATATATTTTGGGAGTTATTCAAGTTCAACTTATTGTATTTTTTATTTTATGGATTTTATTGGGAATCAGTGGAGTGAGTCATAGTTTGTTTTTTGCTTTTTTAAGTGCATTTTTAAACATTATACCTTATTTAGGCATATTTTCAATGGGTTTTTTGGTAAGTTTGTACAGTGTTTTAATGTATGGAAATTGGGGATTTATGATTTGGGTTTTTACGATTTTTTGGTTTACTCATGCATTAGAATCTAATTTTATAACTCCAAAATTAATGGGTAAAATTATGAATTTGAATCCATTAGCTACAATCATTTTTATCATTTTAGGAGGTCATTTATGGGGATTTGCGGGTATGGTTTTAGCATTACCCATCACTGCAACTTTACGTATCATTCTAGAGCATTCTCGGTCATTAAATGCTTGGGCTTTATTTTTAAAAGGATAATTTCATTATTTATTTGAGTCTATTGAGCAAGCATAGTAATAAGTTTGCAAAATGAAGTACTGACCCTACCCTATTACTACCTTAAACCAATGAATTTTTTAAATGATTATAAGTAAATGATTATAAGGATCCTCTAAACGAAAAAAAGCCACTTGGGAAAAAGTGACTTTTTGAATTTAGTAGCGGAGGCTGGAATCGAACCAACGACCTTTGGGTTATGAGCCCAACGAGCTACCTCTGCTCCACTCCGCATCAACGTGCCGCAAAATTACTACACTTTGATATATATACCAAACTTTTATTCAAAAATTATTACAAAAAAAATTTAACTATTTGATTATCAATTAAAAATTTTTATCAAAAATTACTCTTAAAACAAATATTACTACTAATGATAAACTGCTTATGAGAGTTAAACCGTTTTTCCAAGAAGAATTTTTGGACAAAAATTCTAATTTTCTCATAAAGAAATTAAAAAAACTATGGCTGACCAAAGCCGCAATCCCTATTGCCGCAACAATATCACCCAAAAAGTGAACACCTAAGTAAATTCTAGAAAATGCAACAGAAATTCCTAAAATAATCCACAATATTTGCCATAAAAAATGCCAATTTTTCCATTGAACTAAGCAAAATAATATCGTAAAAAATGCAGCTGTATGCCCCGAAGGAAAACTCATTCCATAAGCTTCGTAACCTTTAATATGATTTACTAACTCAGTTCCGTACACCACTAAGGGTCTATACCAATCTGAAAAAAATACATTTTTCATTAATTGAACCAACAGTGAACTAATAATCAAACAAAGAATTAAACTCAGGGTTTTGGGTAAATCTTTTTTACCATACAAGAGGAAAAATAGAGAGGTAAATGTAACACCATCACCGAGATGAGTAATTTTAGCAAAATAAAAATCAGCCCAAGGAGCTTTAAAATGATTTAAAATTATGAAACTCATATAATAACCATGATGGAACAAAAAAGCAGATGCTATTCCAAAAATGATAGTAAAAATAACATAAAATAAAAAATTTTTTACATCCATCCTTTTCTTTTAAACCAAATATAGATTGTTAGAACCACCATAATCATGGTAAGCCAAGTTAATGGATAACCCCAAGGATGTTCTAATTCAGGCATAAACTTAAAATTCATACCATAAACCCCAACAATGAATGTAATTGGTAAAAAGAAAACTGAAAATAAGGTTAGAACTTTAACTACTTCATTGGTTTTATGAGAAGCTAAAGATATATGAATGTTAATCAAGTTGTTACTATCTTCCATTAACTCATCTGTTAAAAACAAAAGTTCATCAATAGATTCCTTTAAATCTTGAAACGCAGGATTGGTATGGTCTAACTTGGCTCGCAATATTCTTACAATATCCTGAGTTTGACGTAACATTTTCCGAATAACCGTAACTTTTCTTTTAAAATAATACAATTCTTGAATCAATGTAGGGTCAGATTGAGAAGAAAAAATACGAATTTCAAATTTATCAACCATTAAATCCGCATCTTTAATGGCTTTTTCATAACTCATAACTACTTGATTTAAAATATGAATTACTAAATTTTCTTTGTTAGTTTTTTGAAATTCTTCTTCATGATGACTTTCTTTTTTACTTTTCCATTCATCAACTACTTTTACAAAAAAATCTTGGTCAATTCTGTGAATAGTAAGTAAAAAATCTTTACCAATAAATATGGCTAATTTACGGGTAAGTTCTTGAACTGTATCGCTTTGTGGTGTAGCCAAATTGTCATAAGCTCTTGTAATAATGAAAATTATATCATCAATAAACTCAATTTTGGGTAAGTGTTCAGGGTCTAAACAGTCTTCAACAGAAGTTTCATGAAGTTCATAATCATCAGCCAATTTTTCTAACAACTTTCTATCTGGATAAACAACATCTATCCATGAATAATGATGATTTTGAGAAACAAAAACTTGCCTTACTTCCTGTTGAATTTGCATATCGGCAAAAAAATTACGCAAATTTAATAGATTTTATTTGGAAAACTATCAATTAAAAAATTAAATTTGTATAATCATTAGAAGACCTTAAAGTATAAAAAATTATGAAAAGATTATTTGGGCGTGTCCCTTCACTAACGTTTCGGGTCGGGCTGCTACGGGTTTCACTTCTTTTCAGCAATCCTTTGGGCTGCTCATTTTTCGCAGCCAAAGGCAGTGCCACTTCGTGCCCTTCGCATCCCTCACGCATAACCAAAAACCTTGCTTCTTTTTTATTCATCATTTTTTTAATTTCTTGTAAATCTCCATCATTAGAAACTCCTGAACCCTACATTTTGGAATATCCTAACTATTTTGGCAAACCGAAATTGCCTCAAGATAACCCACTAACAAAAGAAGGGGTAGAATTAGGAAAAAAACTCTTCTTTTCCCCTTTATTATCCTCTACTAATCAAATCAGTTGTGCCAGTTGTCATAAACCACAGTTTAGTTTTGCTGATAATCAAAATTTTAGTGAGGGAGTTTTCGGAAACAAAACCGCTTTAAATGTACCCCATTTAATCAATTTAGCATGGAATCCTGGACCCTTTGGTTGGGAAGGGAAAAGCCTCACGGTTCGGAATGCAATTGAAAACGCATTAATTTCACCATTAGAAATGGATGTAAATTTTAATGTAATTATCCCAAAATTAGAAAAAATTCAAGAATTTAAACTATTTTTTAAAAAAGCCTTTCCAAACACTTCACAACCCATAACAAAAGAAAATCTTTTAAAAGCCATAGAACAATACACACTTACTTTAGTTTCCAGTAATAGCAAATACGACCTTTGGAAACAAGGAAAACTAGAACCAAACGAATCTGAAAAAAAAGGATTTGAATTATTCTTTAAAAGCCCCAAACCTAATGAACAAAGAGGTGCTGGTTGCGGAGACTGTCATACAGGTCACATTACTACAAATGGTCTTTTTATGAATAATGGATTATTTCCCATTGAAAATGGACTATCCAATTTTACTCAAAATCTTTTTGATAAAGGGAAATTTAAAGTACCTTCATTAAGAAATGTAGAATTAACTGCACCCTATATGCATAATGCCAAATTTAAAACCCTTGAAGAAGTAATTGAACATTACAATTCAGGGGTTCATGTTAGCGAGTTTACAAGCCCTATTCTTATTTATCAACAAAATGAATTAGGAAATTCTCCGAATCTCAATTTAACTTCTCAAGAAAAACAAGATTTAATTGCATTTTTAAAAATGTTTACAGATACTTTGGTACTCAAAAAATGAAAAGAGAAATCAAAAATCATTCATAAAAATTTACCCCTTATTTTTTTGATTTCAAAAAAATAGGCAACTGATTAACAGTTGCCTATAATTAGAATTAGATATTACAATTCAATTAGTTATGTTTTTTTGCAATCATTAAAGCACCAATTAAAGCCGCTAAAAGGATTACAGAAATCATTTCAAAAGGAAATACATATTGAGTCATTAATTGGAAACCAATTTTTTCAACTTTACCATAATCAAAGGTTTCTTTTGCAGGTCCAAGAGCAGAAAAATCTTTCATAGCAATGAGTAATTCTGCTAAAAATGCTAAACCTAATAAAAAAGCAAGACCTTTTTGGGTATCAAAAGTAGGTTCTAAAGATTCTTCTTTCCCTAAATTTAGTAGCATGACTACAAATAAAAACAATACCATAATAGCACCTGCATAAACAATTATTTGTACAACGGCTAAAAATTCAGCATTTAAGGTTAAATATAAACCTCCAATACAAAAGAAATTAATAACCAACAACAAAACAGAATACATAGGATTTCTATTGGTAATTACAGCCAATCCACTCGCAATAGATAATATTGCTAAAGTCCAAAAAAGTATAGTCTCAAACACGATTTATATTTTTTTGCAAAGTAAAAACATTCTTTTTTAATAAACAAATTTTTTTGCTTGCAAAACTTTATATTCGTTTTATATTTGTGCCTAAAATCGAAAAGTCTTATGAAAAATATTATATTAATTTTTTTAAGTATTTTGTTTACAGTAAGTTGTGTGAGCAAAAAAAAATTTAAAAGCTTAGATAACCAATACCAACAACTCAATAAATCTTTAAAAGACTGTAAAGATACTTTAGAGTTCAAAAATCAAAATATAGAACAACTTCATTCTGAAATCAATAATCTGAAAGACTCATTAGATTTTGCCTATAAAACTCTTGTTGTAAAAAATAGTAAATTAGATAGTTTAACCTCTGAATTAGAGCTAAAAACTCAAATGATTGAAACTTGCCAAGAAAATTTGGATAATTTAAAAAATAAAAGTTCAAAAGAGATTCAAAATTTGATTACCTCCTTAGAACAACTCCAACAAGATTTAATTTCAAGAGAACAAAAATTAAACGAATTTGAAAAACTAATAGCAGAAAGAGATAATGAACTACAAACTTTAATCAATAAATTAACAACTGCTTTAAAACCCTATGAAGAGGCGGGTTTAGAAGTAAAACTTAAAAACGGCGAAATTGAGGTTTCTTTATCTAACCAACTATTATTTGCTTTAGGTAGTATTGAAATTGATAAAAAAGGTAAAGAAGCTCTCGCAGAATTTGCAAAAGTTATCAATCAATATGGAGAAGTAAATTTTTTGATTTACGTAGAAGGGCACACCGATGATATTCCTGTAACTAACTTAGGAGATATTAAAGACAATTGGGATTTGAGTGTTATGCGTTCTACTTCTGTTGTTCGTTTTTTAACAAAAGATTGTAAAGTAAATCCTAAAATTTTGGTAGCCAGTGGTAGAGGGGAATATGAACCCGTTAGAGAGGGAAAAACCAATGAAGCACGTGCAAAAAATCGTAGAACAGAAATTTTAATCATTCCTAAATTAGACGCACTAATGAAAATTATTGAAAAAAAATAAGATGGTTTAAATTAACTTCTCTTAAACTCCTCTTTCTATACCCATAAATTTTTATCATTCCTTACCATCAAAGAGGATTTGAAAATTTGGGATTATTTACAAAAACCGTATCAGTTAAAGTTTGTAAAAACTCTAAGATTTGTTGTTTTTCTGTATTGGTTAAGAATAAACGTGGTGCACCACCATTCACATTTGAGGCTTCCATGATTAAAGGGTCTGTAAATTCACCTAATTTGACATGCTGGTCATAGTGTTCTAGGACTTCTTCAAGGGAATTAAACCTTCCATCGTGCATGTAGGGCGCTGTGAGGGCTATGTTTCTTAAAGTAACAACTTTGAATTTTCCTATATCAAAAGGATTATTAGTAACATTTTGATAACCAACATCTTGATAAACGGAGTCAATTCCGTTATTTTTGAAGGCTTTTCCATCGAAATGAGGTTGGAAATGACAATCACCGCAGTTTGCGCCTCTTAAACGATTAGGAATAGGGTGAGTTTGAAATAATTGCATACCTTGCCTTTCATTAGGTGTCAAAAAAGCCTCTCCTCTCATGAATTTATCAAATTTAGAATCTTTACTAATTAAAGAATTAACGAATTGCGCTAAAGCTTTGGAAAGTTTATCCACTGTAATTTCTTCTGAACAAAAGGCTTTTCTGAACATTTCTTTGTATTTGGGGGAATTGTTTAAACGTTTTAAAAGTTCTTGAAGGTCCATATTCATTTCTAAAGGGTCTTGAATAGGATGTAGGACTTGTTCTTCAAGGGTTCGGGCTCTTCCATCCCAGAAAAAATCCCGTGTCCATAATAAATTGACCAAAGCCATAGAATTTCTTTTGCCTTGTAGACCTCGCGTCCCTAAGGAAAATCTTCGGGGGTCAGAAAATCCATATTGTTGTTGATGGCAAGAAGAACAAGAAATGGTATAGTTTTCAGATAAAATGGGGTCATAAAACAAGTGTCTTCCTAATTCTACGCCTTCAATGGTTAAAGGGTTATTTTTTAATCGTTGTTGTACAGTATCATTACTACCAAAATAAGAAGGTATTTCTAACGGGTAAGGAGTAGGGTTACAGTCCTGTGAGCTTAAAGGAAGCGGATTTTCCTTTTTTTTACAAGAAATTATAAAAGAGAGAATGATGAAAACAATAACCTTCAGAGCATTTTTCATATTGCAATTATAATATTTTTTGGGGGAATTGTCAAATTATTTTTTTTTAACAAGAAATTTGTATTTTCATAAAGAATTTTTTCCTAACTTTGCAAACAATGTTAAGGTTCGTTTCCATTTTATTGGTAACTTTTTATTCATTGATAGCTATCGGCTTATCAGTGTCCATAAGTTATTGTGGAAACAGAATAGTTGATATTCAATTTTTTCAAGACGCAGAATACTGCTGTAAAACTCCTAAGAAATGTTGTAGTAAAGTTAATCTTTCTTTTGAACTTCAAGAAGAAGTAAAGCCCTTAGATTTTTTTAATCTTTCTTTTAAAGTTCAATCCTTTGATTTATTTCATTTTACACCTAACTACGATTTAGATTTTGAAAAATTATTCTTAACCAGATGGGTTGGCTATAAGAGATTTTATGAACTTTATCCCAATCTCTTTACTCAATATTTGTATTTAAAGTACTGTAATTTAAAAATTTGCGAATAGGTTTCCTTTTTGGATACCTTGTCTCTTTCCAACCTCCCATAGGTTGAGTTTTAATTTTAAATAGTACTTTAATTTTTTTACAATGAAAAAGTTTTTTTTATTAATCATAAACATCATCGTTATCACCACAAGTTCATTGTGGTCTCAGAAAATACAAACCGATACTTTAAAGGTATATGGTAATTGTGAAATGTGTAAGGCTCGTATAGAGCGAGCGGCTTTTGTGAAAGGAGTAACTTCAGCAAAGTGGTCTTCTGGCACAAAATTATTGATTGTTCAATATAAACCTAATAAAGTTAGCAAAGAGTCAATAGAAAGGTCTATATTGAATGTTGGTCATGATTTAGAGAATAAAAAGGCGGAGGATAGTATTTATGAGAAGTTGCATTCATGCTGTAAGTACAGGGATGGAAAGGAGTAATATATGTGTTGCGAAGCAAAGGAGTGAGCGTGAGGGATGCGAAGGGCACGAAGTGGCACTGCCTTTG
>CAZBPK010000082.1:0-2164 GCA_964493765.1 uncultured Bacteroidia bacterium
TCCTTATGACCATCACGAGTTTATCATAGAATTGAAATATCTAAAAAAAGAACAATCAAGTGATTTAGAAAGAGTAAAACAAGAAGCCAAAGACCAAGTCTTGAATTATTATAAAGAAGAGAAGCGTTTGCAGAGCAGACCTTATTTACATTTATTGGCGGTTGTGGTGGTAAAAGATGTAGTGTTTGTAGAAGAAGTGAAGAGGTGAAAAGGTTAAATCTCCCCTATTGAATTTTTCTGTATTTTTGAACTATGAAAAACAAAGTATTCTTTCCTTATGGTGTTAGTAATTTTGAGCAATTAGCCACTCAAAATTTTATATTCGTAGATAAGACTCCATATATTGAGCAACTAGAATTAGAAATACAAAAGTTTGTTTCTTTTTTGCGTCCCCGCAGATTTGGAAAGAGCCTTTGGCTCTCTATCTTAGAATATTATTACGACATCAACCAAAAACATAAATTTGAAAAACTTTTCGGTAAATATTATATCGGACAGAATCCTACGCCTTTAAGAAGTAGTTACAGAATCCTGAAATTGGATTTCAGTGGTATAGATACCAGCACCAAAGAAAGCACTAAACAAGGTTTTAACTTTTCTGTAAAACTTTCTGTTCAACAGTTTATTAGAGCCTATCAAATTTTTAATGAAAACATCAAGCAAACCATTTTTGATTCTGATGATGCCGAAGAGTTAATGAATGCTTTTTTTAGAAATTATCAAACTTCTAATTACTCTGAAAAAATTTACATTCTATTTGATGAATATGACCATTTTACCAATGATATTTTATATCGTAATAAAGATGAGTTTATAGACAGCGTAAGCAAGCAAGGTTATATCCGTAAATTTTACGAAGTAATTAAATCGGCAACGCAGAGCGGTGTTGTGGATAGAGTATTTATCACAGGCGTTTCCCCTGTTACGCTTGATGGATTGACCAGCGGTTTCAATATCTTAAAACATCTTTCTCATCACCCAGCTTACGAATCCATGATGGGCTTCTCCGAACAAGAAGTCCGTGATTTATTACGATTAGTTTTAGAAAATCCTGACCGTGAGAAAGAAGTCATGCATGAAATGCGAGAATGGTATAACGGTTACAAGTTTCATGAAGAATCTCAACAAACCATTTATAATTCCGATATGGTTTTGTATTATTTAGACTATTTCAAAGACTACCAAAAAGCCCCAAGAACTTTATTAGACGTCAATATTGCACCTGATTATTATAAACTCAAACAAATGTTCCAAGTCGTAGATATTCATCGTAATGAACAAGTTTTAGAAGAAGTATTACAAAATGGATATGTTGCCGCTCCTTTGGTTGAACAATTTAATTTTGAAAGAGGATTTACAAAATCCGATTTCGTTAATTTTTTAGCTTATCTCGGTAATTTGACCATTGATAAAATTACTGCTTCTGGGCTCATAAAGTTCAAAATTCCTAACAAAGTCATCCAATATTTGTATTGGCAGTACTATTCCGACTATTTAGAAAAGAAAGCTGCTTTCCATTCTCAAATCAATGAAGTTCAAGAGGAGGTTTTTCGTATGGCGGAATATGGGAACTATACTGCTTTCTTTGAATTGGTTCAGAAATTATTAAAAGCGTTATCCAACAGAGATTTTAATAAATTTAACGAAAAATATGTAAAAATGGCAATGATAGCCTATTTATCGCAATCTGATATTTTTGACATCAAAAGTGAAACAGAACTACAAGGCGGCGGCTATCCTGATTTGTTGTTATTCAAAAAATCTAATAATCCTTATGACCATCACGAGTTTATCATAGAATTGAAGTATCTAAAAAAAGAACAATCAAGTGATTTAGAAAGAGTAAAGCAAGAAGCCAAAGACCAAGTCTTGAATTATTATCAACAAGAAAAGTGTTTGCAAAGCAGACCCTATTTGCATTTATTGACGGTTGTGGTAATCAAAGACGATGTATTTGTAGAGGAAGTAGAGAAGTGAAAAGGTTAAATATCTCTTATTGAATTTTTCTGTATTTTTGAACTATGAAAAACAAAGTATTTTTTCCTTATGGCATTAGTAATTTTGAAATCCTTTCAAGAGAAAATTACGTTTTTGTAGATAAAACCCAATACATACAAGTTTTAGAAGAAGAGAAATCAAGACACGTTTCTTTTTTACGTCCCCG
>CAZBPK010000083.1:0-8095 GCA_964493765.1 uncultured Bacteroidia bacterium
GTTAATAGATTGATGTATTTAGGCATTTTTTATGGGTTGTGCTTGATGAGAAACCGTTTGAATAAAAATTTCATTTAAAGTGGGGAGAATTTCTTAAAAATGATGAATTTCATCCAATTCTAATATTTGAATTAAAATTTGTTTAATTGAAAAAGAAGGCAAAATTTCAAAAATGAGTTCTTTGTTATGTTCTATGATTTGAATTCCTTCAATTTTTGCTGCAAAATCATAATTTTGGTTTGTTGTTCTCAATTTAAATTGATTTTTTCTAAAATTACTTTTTAGATTTTGGATAGTATCATTAATCATTAACTTGCCTTGATTAATTAATGCAATGTGTTCACAGAAATTTTCTGCCTGTTCCATTCTATGAGTAGAAAATAAAATAGTTTTACCTTGATTTTTAATTTCTAAAATATAATTTTCAATAATTTGAGCATTAAGAGGGTCTAAACCAGAAAAAGGTTCATCAAGAATGAGTAATTCAGGATCATGAGCAACTGTTAAAATAAATTGAACTTTTTGTTGCATTCCTTTAGATAGTTCATTTACTTGATTATTTTTCCAGTCTTCAAGAAAAAGCTTTTTAAGCCATTCTAAAGATTTTTCTTTTGCTTTTTGAGAACTCAATCCTCTTAATCTTAACAAATAAACCAACTGTTCTAAGACGGTCATTTTTTTATAAAGTCCCCTTTCTTCAGGCATATAGCCAATCAATTTTTGGTGAGCAGGAGTGAGGGATTGTCCATGAAAAAATATTTGCCCTTCATCTGGTAAAGTGATAGAAGTAATCATGCGAATTAACGAAGTTTTACCCGCTCCATTAGGTCCTAATAAACCCACTATTTGCCCTTTTTCTAATTGAAATGAAACATTATCAACAGCTTTTTTGCCGTCATATATTTTACTTACATTTTTTATTTCTAATAAGATACTCATGGAAATACAAAAATAATAAATTTCCCTAAAAATTGAAATAGTATTTTTTATGATTAACCGAATATTTTATTAATAAAATGATTAAATAAAGTGCAAATTTTTCATTTAAAGCCATTCAACACTTAATGACTTATATTTTTTACCATTCCATTTTATTGTTCTTCTATGAAAATTGATGACAACTTTATCATTTATGATTAACAAATTTCTTTTTCTTTTAATTTGGGTAGGTTTTGAGCTTCTTTGGCTATGAAGAAATTGAAAATAGTTATAAAAAGATGAACTATCGCCAATGGCTTTTTCTACATTTTTACTTTTAAAGTCAGTATTCACTGCCAGCCAAGTATTTGAAGCTTTTGAAAAGCCTGCATTTACGGTTGAATCCCATTGCATGGGTGTGCGTACTTCATCACGGTTAAATGTTTCTCCTGTTATATTGACTAGCCATTTTGGTATTTTTAAGATATTGGGTATCGGATCTAAAGCATTTTTGTAAGGAATAGAACCATCAATCATTCCAATTTCTTCACCATAGTAAATACAGGGTACTCCTCTGGCAATAAATTGAATAGTATGGATAATTTTCGCCTTTCTTAAATCACCATGAACACGAGTAGCCATTCTTCTTCGATCATGATTACTAAAAACATATACAGGCATGAAAGGAAAAGAAAAATCATTGTCTTGGTTTTTAATTAATTTTTCAAAATATTTTGCATTAAATCTGAAACGAAGCATCTCAAAATTAAAGGCTAATGTTAAACGATTATTCGTTTCTTCACCACAATACTTTCTACTTATAGCCCTATTACCAATAATTTCACCAATCAACATTTTTTCACCGTACTCATCACAAACTTTTCTTAATTCTTCTGCAAAATTTAGGCATTGAGGTAGACTAGCTGTGTATTTTTTATTTTGAAAGTTACTTTCTATGTGAAAAGAAAATGTATTATTTCTAAAAAGGCTATCTTCATAAATAGAATTAAAAATATCTAGACGAAATCCATCAACTCCTTTGTTTAGCCAAAAACGAACATTCTCTAACATAGCATTTTTTACTTTAGGATTGTAATAATTCAAATCAGGTTGAAAGGGCAAAAAAGCTGCATAATAGTATTGTTTACGAATAGGATGGTAATGCCATGCAGAACCCTTAACCATACTTTTCCAATTATTGGGTTTATTTCTCCAAATATAAAAATCTTGATTTAAACCTCTTTCTTCAGGTTTTCTTTGAATATCTTGCAAAAACCATTCATGTTCATTACTGGTATGGTTCAGTACCATATCTAAAACAATTTTCATTCCTTTGCGATGTACTTCTTGAATTAATCTTTCTACCTCTTGGAGGGTTCCATATTCAGTAGAAATATTTTGATAATCTTTTACGTCATATCCAAAATCTTTTTGAGGAGAAGAAAAAAAAGGAGAAATCCAGATGGTTTCAAAACCCATTCTTTTTATATAGTCAAGTTTTTGAATAATTCCTTGAATATCCCCGATTCCATCTCCATTTGAATCATAAAATGAACGTGGATAGATTTGATAAATTGAAGTGGTATGGTACCATGGTAAATGATTTTGGGCTTTTAAATAAATAAAAGCCCAAAATAGAGTATTAAAAAAAAGAAGTCTCACCAAAAATTTAATTATAATTTACTAATTTGATTTTCAATGAAGTGATACAAATCCTCCCCTTTTAACATGCCCTGAGCAAGGTAAGCCAAATCTAACATTTGCTTAGCTAATGCAATCTGTTCAGTTTCATTGGGAATTAATAGTATTTTCTTTACAGAAGTGTGGTTAGAATTAATGATTACAGTAAATAAATCTGGGATATTGCCCATACCAGCAAATTGTGAGTGTGTCATATCTTGCATACGACGCTGATATTCAGGGCGTATTACCATAACAGGCATTTCATTGGAAGACAAATTTTGAAATTGAAAAGCAATTAAATCATTTTTAGATGCTTTTTTAAAGACCTCTTTAAGGACATTTTGTTCATCTTCATTTAACAAAGTAGTAGCTTCTAAGCCTTTATCAATAATTTTTTCAACGGTATCAGAATCTACACGAACAAATTGGGTATTTTCTAATTCATGCTCCATGTAGCTAATAAAGTGCATATCCACTATTCCGTCCATTCTCAAAACTTGATATTGATGATTTTTTGCTTTACGAATATACAGTTCTTGAGCTTCTAAATCATTAGAATAAAGCCAGATTAACTGGTTGTCTTTATTAGTTTGAAGAACTTTTGTTTTATCTTTGAACTCTTCTAAAGTATATCTTTCTTTATCAACAGTTTCTAATAAACAAATATCTTTAACACGATCTTTAAAACTATTATCACGAATCATTCCATATTTCACAAAAACCCCAATACTTTCCCACTTATTCTCAAAATCTTGACGATTTTCTTTAAAAATAGAAGTTAATTTATCAGCAACTTTTTTAGTAATATGTTGAGTAATTTTTTTAACATTTGCATCAGTTTGTAAATAAGAACGTGAAACATTTAAAGGAATATCGGGTGAGTCAATAACTCCATGAAGTAATGTAAGAAAATCAGGCACAATATCTTCAACATTATCAGTAATAAAAACTTGATTACTATATAATTGAATTTTATTACGTTGTAAATCCATGTTAGGTTTAATCTTTGGGAAATACAAAATTCCCGTAAGATTAAAAGGATAATCTACATTGAGATGAATCCAAAACATGGGCATTTCGGACATTGGGTAAAGTTTTCGATAAAAATTTTCGTAATCTTCATTTTGTAATTCAGAAGGCTTTTTTACCCATAATGGAGCTTCAGAATTGATAACTTTGCCATCAAATTGAATAGGTATAGGCAAAAATTTGCAATACTTATTAAGAATTTCGTTTATTCTGTAAGTCTCTAAGAACTCTTCACAATCGGGTTGAATATGCAAAACGATTTCAGTACCTCTATCAGCTTTATCGCAATTTTCTAAGATAAAAGAGGTTTCACCTTCACAAGACCAATGTACTGCGGGTTCATCTTGCTTGTAACTTTTAGAGAAAATTTCTACTTTATTAGCCACCATAAAAGCAGAATAAAATCCTAACCCAAAATGACCAATAATTTGAGCATCTTTAAATTTTTGTAAAAATTCTTCTGCACCTGAAAATGCGATTTGGTTGATATACTTTTCTACTTCATCAGCAGACATTCCAATACCTTTGTCTTTGATTACAAGTTTTTTATTCTCCTTATCAATGGTTACTTCAATAGTTAGGTCCCCTAGTTCTCCTTGAAAATCATTGATAGAGGCTAATGTCTGCAATTTTTGTGACGCATCTTGAGCGTTACTTACTAACTCACGCAAAAAAACTTCTTGATTGGAATACAAGAATTTTTTAATAATCGGAAAAATGTTTTCTGTGTGAATGGATAAATTCCCTGTTTTCATGACTTTTAAAATTTTTCGCAAAATTACAATTTTTTGTACAAAAAATCAACTGTAAATTTTTTATAAAACGGTTTGAAATTTTCAGTTTCAATGACATTAAAATTTTTGATAAGAAATTTTTACTTACTGTATATCAGCTATTTAAATAATTCTAAGAATTAAATCTTCCGATTAATAAACTTTTTAAAGTTCTTTTCATGTTTAAACTTTGACTTTATTTTTTATCGTCATGAAAAAAACATTATTTATTTTATTCACATGGATGGCAACTTGGGTAAATGCTCAAACCGCCAAAGTACAAATTATACATAATTCAGCAGATGCTAACGCTGAAAGCGTTGATGTATGGTTAAATGGAAACAAGATTTTAGACGATTTTGCTTTCAGAAATGCAACACCATTTTTAGATGTACCAGCAGGCGTATCATTAACCATTGACATTTGTCCTAATAATAGTACTTCAACGAGTCCTTCTATTTATTCAGTAAGTGGTTTAACTTTAAATGCAAACGAAAACTATGTAGCAATTGCTACAGGTATTATAGCTGGAAGTACTGGCTATAACCCTGCTCCAAGTTTTGCATTGAATGTATTTAGTCCGGGAAGATTAACAGCTTCTCAATCTGGAAACGTTGACGTATTGGTATTTCATGGTTGTACTGATGCTCCGCCTGTTTCAATCATTGAAAGAAACATTCCTGCTGGTATTATTTATAATAATTTAGCTTATAACCAATTTACTAATTCATATTTGGAATTAGCGGCTTTGGATTATGTTTTAGATATTAGAGCAACTGCTGCCTTAACAAATACCGTAGCTTCTTATACTGCTCCTTTACAAACTTTAGGTTTAGCTGGAAATGCTTTGGTAGTAGTAGCATCTGGATTTTTAAATCCTGCAAATAATAATAATGGAGCAGACTTTGGTTTATATGTAGCTCCTCCCACTGGTGGTGCAATGATTGCTCTTCCAACTGTAAACGCTTCAAAAGGGAGTTCTAAAATTCAACTTATTCATAATTCTGCTGATTTAGCTGCTAATCCAGTAGATATTTATATTAATGGAGATTTAAATTTAGATAATTTTGCATTTAGAACTGCAACTCCATTTATTGATTTACCTTCTTTCGTAAAATTATCAGTGGGAATTGCTCCTGGAAACAGTACAACAGTAAATGATACAATTGTAAATTATGATTTAATGCTTGATGATGACAAAAATATCATTATTGTTGCTAATGGTATTGTTAGTTCTACTGGTTATAGCCCTGTTGAACCCTTTGATTTATACTACTACGATAACGCAAGACTACAAGCTTCAAATTCTTCAAATACAGATATTTTAGTTTTTCATGGTGCAACAGATGCCCCAACTGTAGATGTAAGATTGATGGACAATACAGTAATTGTAGATGATATTTCTTATGCAGATATTACTTCTAGTTATTTAGAAGTTCCTACCAGTAATTTTGATATTAAACTAACCGACGCTTCAGGTTCTACCACAGTTCAAACCTATTCGGTTCCTTTATCTACTTTAAATCTTCAAGGTCAAGCATTAACAGTATTAGCATCAGGTTTTTTAAATCCATCAAATAATAGTAATGGTCCAGCATTTGGTTTGTGGGTAGCTTTAGCTTCTGGTGGTGCTTTAGTTCAATTACCTTTAGCAGGTTCAACTTCTACACAAAAATTACAAAACTCTTCAATAACAGTTTTCCCTAATCCAACAAATGATGTATTTTATATCACTTCTACTGAAAAATTAAATGCTCAAGCAATTATTACTGACATTATGGGTAGAGTGTTAATCCAAACTTCATTAACTGATTTTGTTCAATTTATTGATATACATAATTTAAGCAATGGAATCTATTCATTACAATTAATTCAAGGAAACGAAACACAAAGTTTTAAAATTGTAAAACAATAAAATACTCTTTTTCATATCCTTAAGTGAAGCTACCTCTAAGGGTAGCTTTTTTATTTATTGAGATAATCAATTTTGATTGTGGTAGCAATGAAAACTCAATTCAAGAAAGTAATTAAAAACATTTAGGAAAAAAAGTTATTTTTGCGTCAAATTTTATGGAAAAAAAAGTACGTGTGAGATTTGCACCCAGTCCTACGGGTCCTTTACATATTGGTGGAGTAAGAACTGCTCTTTATAATTATCTATTTGCTAAGCATCATCAAGGTGATTTTATTTTAAGAATTGAAGATACAGATCAAACTAGATTTGTACCAGGTGCAGAAGAATTTATTTATGAATCTTTAAAATGGTGTGGAATTGAACCAGATGAAAGTCCTCTTCATGCTGGACCATTTGCTCCATACAAACAATCAGATAGAAAACCCATATATAAAACCTATGCAGAACAATTATTAAATTCAGGTAAAGCTTATTATGCGTTTGATACTCCTGAAGAATTAGAAAAAATACGTAAAAATTTTGAAGCAGAGGGAAAAACATTCATTTATAATCAGGAAACTCGTTTAAATTTGAATAACAGCTTAACTCTTTCTAATGAAGAGGTGCAAAAGAAGCTTCAAAACCATGAAAATTATGTAATTCGTTTAAAAATTGATGGTAAAGAAGATGTAGAGTTTCAGGATTTAATTCGTGGTGATGTAAAATTTAACAAACTTCAAGTAGATGATAAAGTTTTATTAAAAAGCGATGGAATGCCCACTTATCATCTTGCAAATGTAGTTGACGATTATTTGATGAAAATCAGCCATGTGATAAGAGGAGAAGAATGGTTGCCTTCAACTCCATTACATATTTTGTTGTATCAAGCATTTGGTTGGGAAAAAGATATGCCCAAATTTTCTCATTTACCTTTACTTTTAAAACCCTCTGGTAAGGGAAAACTAAGTAAAAGAGATGGCGATCAATTAGGATTTCCCGTTTTTCCTCTTTCATGGAAAGACCCAGAAACAGGAGATAAATCTTTAGGCTATAGAGAAGAAGGTTATTTGCCAGAAGCTTTTGTAAATTTTTTGGTTTTACAAGGCTGGAACCCTGGTACTGAACAAGAAATTTTTACTCTTCAAGAACTCTCAGAAATTTTTACTTTAGAAAAAGTTCATAAGGCTGGTGCTAAATTTGACATCAAAAAAGCTGTTTGGTTTAATGAACAATATTTAAGAAATGCTTCTCCAGAGAGAATTTTGCCCCTACTCAAAGAGGAACTTAAATCAACAAATTGGAGCATTTCTGATGAAAATCTTTTAAAAGCTTTTCAGTTAATGAAAGATCGCATATCCTTTCATAAAGAGTTATTCAGTAAGGGTAGGTTTTTATTTCAAGAGCCCGATGTTTTTGATTGGAATACCATTGAAAAAAAATTCAATACTAACATTTTGTCAATAATGACAAAAATTCATGACAAATGGTCTGTTCAAGAGGAATGGAAACCAGAGTTTTTAGAAAAAGATTTTAAAGAACTAGTTGAAAATTTTCAGGAAAAATTAGGAAATGTTATGCCAATATTAAGAAATGCCTTAACAGGAGAAAGTTCTGGTCCTAACTTGTTTGAAGTTGCTGTTTATTTAGGAAAATTTGAAACTACTAAAAGAATTTTTTCATTTATTGAAACTTTAAATCAACAATTTACGTATAAATATTAAGCTTAAATATATATATTATGCCCAAAAAATTTAAAAAAGATGAACAACAAATTCACCAAGAATTAGGTTTCTTGGAT
>CAZBPK010000084.1:0-6452 GCA_964493765.1 uncultured Bacteroidia bacterium
CAGTAAATCCTATTCCTAATGCTCCTACTGTACAAGGAGATACTATTTGTTCAGGAAATAGTACTACATTGATGGCTTCAGGAAGCGGAAACTTATTATGGTATGATGTACCTACAGGTGGAGCTTCTATCGGAATGGGTACTTCTTTCACTACTCCTGTATTAACTTCTGATATGACGTATTACGTAGAAAGTGTTGTTGTTGGATGTACGAGTAGTAGAGTTCCTGTAACAGTTTTTGTAAATCCTATTCCTAATGCTCCTACTGTAACGAACGATTCAACTTGCTTGGGTACACCTGCATTTTTAATGGCTAGTGGCTCGGGTACTATTTATTGGTTAGATGCTCCTAACGGCAATATTGTAGGAATGGGAGATACGCTTACTATTCCCGTTTTAAATAGCGATACTGTTCTCTATGCAGTTACAGAGATGAACGGTTGTTTTTCTAATCCAGTAGCGGCACAAGCGGTTGTTCAAATGCCTGGTAGCGTAACTGTATTTGCACCCGATACGGTTGAAGTAGGTCAACCTTTCCCTGTTTCTGCGAGTGGTGGTTTAACTTACTTCTGGAACTTTGGTCCTGGGGCAATGCCTGATACCGCTTCAGGTCCTGGTCCTCATATCGTAACTATGATGATGCCCGGTATGAACTTCATTACTTTATATGCTACAGTAGAATGTGGTGTAGGTATGGATTCTATTATTATTCCTATTTTTGTTAGTCCTAGCACTGCTGTTCAAGCACAGGGAATTTTCCAAAGTGTTTCTGTTTATCCTAATCCTAATAAAGGTAGCTTTAATTTAAAAGCATTATTAACTCAAAATACTAATTTAACTTTTGAAGTTTATAATAACATGGGGCAAATGGTTTACCAAAATCGTTATCAAGAAACTTCTTTCATTAATGAAGCCTATCAATTGAATATAAGTTCGGGGGTATATTCCTATAAATTAGTGAGCAATAACGGTGTGTTTGTTGGTAAATTTATTGTAGAATAATCAATCAATATATCCTATTAAAAGGCTGTCCAAATGGACAGCCTTTTTGATTTTTGAGAAAAAGCAAAACATTGAGTACTTAATGTAAGTGTCAAGTGGATTACTTTCTGACCTTTAAGTAAAATAGAAAAACTAAATTTTTGATACCATCTTGAAATTTTTTAATTTTCTTTTTTCCGTATCGTTGATAATAAGGAATGTGGACTTCTTTAAAGGGTAATTTTTTCTTTAAAATTTCAATTTTGATTTCTTCGCTCAAAGCCATTCCATTACTTTCTAAACGAATTTTGGATAAAACCTCTTTTTTAAAAATCCACATTCCACTTTGTGAATCTTTAATTCCATAACCAAAAAGAATTTGTGTTGTAAAGGTGAGAATATAATTACCAATTTTGGATACAATGTCCATATTTTCAGGATTTTGTAATGGAAATCTACAGGCAGAAATAAATTCTAATTGTTCATTGATGAGAATAGAAATCAATTTAGGAATTTCTTCTGTTGGATAAGTACCATCACCATCTAAGGTTACTACTAAATCGGTTTCAATATTTTGGAATCCTTTTTTATAAGCAAAACCATATCCTTTTTTGTCTTCTTTTAAAACAATAGCACCAAAATTTTTTGCAATTTGAGCCGTATTATCATTGGATTGATTGTCTATAATGTAAACTTTATCTACGATCTCAGGAATACTTTTTAAAACTATAGGCAAACCCTCTTCTTCATTATAGCAAGGAATAATAATTCCAATGGAATAATTCTGGTACATTTAGTTTTTTTGGTAATATAGTTTATCCATAAATTCTTCAAAGCTTTCAGCTACAAAAAGAAATAAAGGTTTTTCTTTAGCTGTTTTTGGGTTGTTTAAAGTGGACTGAAAATCCCAAAAATAGATTTCCTCAGTTTTTAAGGAAATACACATAAAATTTTTGAAATTATCCATAGCAAATGGTAAAAAGTAAGGAGGCAAGTCTTTTTGAAAAATTTTATATGCTTTTACGATATCATCTTTCACGCCAATACCCAAAAATCTTGAAACTATAAATGTATATAAAGTTAGATTTTCAGAAGGAGAATATACATCAAAAGCATTATTTAATGGAATTCCACCATTGGTTTCTAAAAGAAATGATCGATAAGAATTAGGTATTTTGGTTTGAAGTATTTTTTCAAAATCAAGGATATTTTTTTCAGATATCGGGGAGTGTTTTACTAAAAATTTAAGATTCCAAATCATTAAAGGTAATATTAAACTTTTACACCTACAACGCAAATATCGTCAATTTGTTCATATTCTTTATCTTGCTTATGCATCCAATCCATAATCATTTGAAGCAACATTTTACCTTGTGTTTCTAAATCGTGGTCTTGAATTTCTAAGATTTTTTCTTTCATTTGCTTTGTCATAAATTTTCTACCTTTAGGGCCACCGAACTGGTCATGATAACCATCAGTAGAAGCATAAAAAGATTCACCTTTTTGTAATTGAATATAATTGGGAGTAAATATACGTTCAGCTTCTGTTTGTAAACCACCAATAGGAACTTTATCAGCTTTAAATTCTTCAATTTCAGGTTGGTCTTTTCTAACAATCCATAAAGGACGATTAGCACCTGCATAAGTTAATTTTAAAGTATCAGGATAAAATTTCATGAAAGCAATGTCCATACCATCTCTTGATTTAGAACCTTCCTCATCTTGTTTTAAAGCTTTTCTTACACCTTTATGAAGGTTATTGAGAATTTGGTCTGGTTCAGTTATATCATTTTGTTTTACAATCTGATTTAACAAAGTATTACCAATCATGGTCATAAATGCCCCCGGAACACCGTGCCCTGTACAGTCAGCACATGCAATCAAAATATTACCATCAGGAAGTTGGGCAAACCAATAAAAGTCTCCTGAAACAATATCTTTAGGTTGCCAAATCACAAAGGATTCAGGAACTTTTGATTTGATTTCATCAATTTTAGGTAAAAGCGCTGTTTGAATACGGAAGGCATAATTAATAGAGTCTGTAATCTCCTGATTTTTATGTTCAATGATAGTATAAGCAGCTTCTAATTCTTTTTTAGATTCTTCAATAATTTTTTTCTCACGTTCAGCATTTTCTTTTTCTAATTGTGCTTTTTCTCTTTCTATATTAAACTTTAAAGCAGCAACTTCTTTTTGTCTTTTTTCTTCTTCTTCCTTTTTTCTATCCGTAACGTCCCTAGAGTTTACTACAAAACCAGCAACCAATGGATTGTGCATCAAATTGGTACCAACGGATTCAAAATATAACCAAGAACCATCTTTGTGCTGAATTCTATAAGAAAACATAAATGCTGATTTTTGTGTCAAAGCATTTTGAACAATAGGGTGATCTTCAGCATGAACCAATTCATAAAAATTTTCATTCAAAAGCTCGTCAGCACTATATCCTAAAACTCTTTCTGTTGACGGGGATTGGTAGGTAATTATTCCTTTTGTATCTAAAATGGTGATTACGTCTAATGAATTTTGAATAAGTGCTTTAAATTTACCTTCAATCTTTGAAACATTTTCTGAGCTTTGTTTTTCTGCAGAAAACTTCATATTATTGATTTGTTTCAAGCCATAAATTACCAAGGCAATAGCACCACCTAGCAATACCATAGGTAATATTTGATTAGTTCCTAACTCAATATAATTTAGATAGAGTATAACGGAATAATATACTAAAATTGCAGCCGCAATCAATAATAAAACCACAATAACAATTTTAGAATTGTTTTGTGCTTCTCTTGACTTTCTAACTTCTGTTCTGGAAGGCTTTACTACTGGTGATGACACTTCAAATGATTTTCAAATCACAAATATAACAAGTTGGCTAAACACAATGAATGTTTTTCAGAAAAAGTTTTTCACAAGTGTTTTACATTCTTTATAAATCTGTTAGTTTTTCTATACTTAAATAGTTTTTTCCTATCACTAAAACATCATTTATGGGTTTTATTAACCTAAAAATCTAATTTCCATTAATTAAATTTTTACTCTTAACTGAAAAGTAAATTCGGAATTTTTTGTGCCTTGTATTTCTGATAAACCGGAACTGATAGTTCTTTGTCTGTCGTAATTAAATAGTGCATAACGTAGCCAGACATCTATTCCTTTAAAAGGAGTAAATTGCAATATGGCATAAGTTCTTATTCCTCTACCGTTATACGCAGGGATACTAAAAACCGTAGGTAAATTATTTTCAAAAGCGTAAATTCTTGCATCATAAGAAGATATATCAAAAAATGCCATTCTTCCTGTAAATTTGAATTTATAATTCAATTGCCATGCAATGTCTTGAAACAAAACAAAACCTAATTGTTTAGGTTGGTTTTCCAACCAATACCAAGAATGTTCTGCTCTTCCATGAATAGATATTGTTCGGTGAAGTTTGGAACTGTAATCTAACCGTAAATTTTGTCTTCTTCGTGCTAATAAAAATCTTAGATTTTCTGTAGGAACATCTGCAGAAGTAACATTTTTTTGACCTTGGTCAATTCTGTATCTTAAATAAAATAAAGTATTACGACTTGGTTTATAATTTATTTGAGTGAGCCATTCCCAACCTTCTGAAGGGTAATTTACTAAATAACGATACCAAGCAAATTTATAATGATCTATATAAGTTGAAATTTGCCATCTAGAATTTAAAGAAACTTTAAGCCCCATATAAAAACCTGTTTCACCTTGCAAAGAATAGGGTCTTTCACTAAAAGAATAGCCCTTTAAGGAATGAAAATTTTTATCAAAATGTCTAAAATTCAATGCTAAATCCACTTTGGGGTCTAAGGAAATTAATAATCCTGAAGAAACAGCCATTCCACCAGACGCAGAACGTGCAATTTCACCAAAAGTATTAAAGTTTCTATGAACTAAATCCCAGTCGGCACTCAATAAATAGTTACTTTGACCCTGAAAATCAAAATTTTGATAGGAATTTAAGTTAGACTTTAAAAGAGGTACAGAAAAGTTCTGGTATAAACTATTAATTCCAACAGTGATATTACGCGAAGAATAATGAACTCTACCACCAGTTGCATATTCATAAATGGTATTTCTATTAGATAATTCAGAGGGGGTTCTGTGTAAACCTGATACAATAATCCCTTCGGCACTTTGTGATTGAATTACATCACCTTCTACAGAAAGCGTATCTCTTGAAGCAATCACTGATGCATCTTGCGGAGTTCTAGCGCCAAAAGCCGTAAAATAAAATCTTTTGATGGCATATTGAACTGCTGAACCACGCATAAAAAATGCTTCATTTACAGAAGAATAGGGTATAATTCCTGAAAACATAGGTTTTACTGTGTTGATTACTTCCCCACTTTTACCAAAACCTAAACCTCTAGAAAAAACCAATCCTTGACCATACTGTAAATTAAAGTCTCCTAGAACTAAAGATTTTAAATTTCCAAAGTTTTTGATAGCAATATGCCCAGACAAAAAATCGTAACCATAATATTTATTTTGGGTATCCCAAATAAACTGTTCACCAGGGTCTTTTTCACCGAGCAATGAAACACTTACATTTTGCAAATAGCGATAGCGTATTCTTGTATAACTTCTAAAAGGGTTTCCTAGATAACGATTAGGAACAGAATCGGGTAATAAATATCCTTTTTCATCTTGTAATTCACGAGAAAAGCGTTGTATAATTTCTAATTTACCACCTTCCAAAATTTGTGATAATTCAGGACCTTTAGGGTGCAAATTATTATTACTCAAGTCTAATTGCTGACCTGTAACAGTGATGTAAGGTTTAATTTTATCAAAAACATTTCTATCAAATCCGGGTACAGCTTGTAATTCATAAATACTCAACAATGGACCGTTTTTACGAATATGGTTAAATAAATTATTGATTAATGTGGGAGATAAAAAAGGAATTGCTTGTAATTCATATCTTTTTGCACGGTTTAGGTCAATAGGATTTTTAGATAGTTCATTCAGTACATCAGTAATATTTGACCAATCAATATCAGCATCTGAATTAGATTGAGAAGAAGCATCTTCTATCAACATATCTAAATCTATATTCAAACTATCTTGTGCATAAATCCACGAACTCCACAGAACAAAAAAAAGAAGTACAATTTTTTTCATAAATAATGAACCTTAAAATTAGTCCACAAATAAAATATTACAATTGGGTAATAGTTTTTGAACTCTTTGAACTTCCGCTTCTGGAATAGGATTAGAACCTAAATTGAGCTCTTTTAAATTTTTGAGTTTTCCGATATTCTCTGGAAGTTTAGTAATTTTATTTCTTTGAATGTGTAAAACTTGTAAAAACTTTAAATCACAAATTTCCTCGGGCAAGTATGTCAAATCACATTCTTCAATATAAAGTTTATGAATATTTTTCAGTTTTTTGATTTCTGGAGAAACCGTTTTGATAGCTCCGCCTGATACATCTAACTTATAAAC
>CAZBPK010000085.1:0-13583 GCA_964493765.1 uncultured Bacteroidia bacterium
GTATTGAGTGTATTTGATGTAGCGATGATGCGTTTTGTTGAATTTGAGGAAAGTGAGTTTCCTGTAAGTTATTATAGTATTTTGAAAAGATTAATATACATTTCCAAAGATATAGAAACTCAAAGGCAAATGGATGTAGAAGATGATTTTTTAGATGAGTTGAGGATAAGAGAAGAAAGCCATGAAGAGTTACAAATGAAATTAGAGGAGAAAAATAAGTTATTAGAAGAAGAAAAGAAAAGAGCAGAGGAAAAAGATAAATTATTAGAAGCAGAAAAGAAGCGGGTTGAGGAAGAAAAGAAAAGAGCAGAGGAAAATCGTTCAAAACTTTTAGGAACTGCTAAATTTCTAAAGTCTCAGAAATATGATATTCAAGCAATTATGAATATTACGGGATTGACTGAGCAGGAAATTGAGGGTTTGTGACTTGCGAGTGGTATGTTATAATTAAAACGCAATGGATATTGCGAGATGAGCGTGAGGGATGCGAAGGGCACGCAGTGGCACTGCCTTTTGATGCTGAGTTCAACGAAGCAGAAAAAGGATTGCTGAAACGAAGTGAAACCCGTAGCAAGCCCGACCCGAAGCGTTAGCGAAGGGACTCGCCCTAATGTAGAATTTTGATATTATGAAATACCCACCACAATTCTTGGGCTATTTCTAAACTTCGTTCCAAATACTTTTGATTTTGGAGTTCTGTACCGTCGAATATTTTGGGGTCTTCGTATTGAATAGAAAAACGAGCTTCCGCACCCAAAACCACTGGACAGCCCTCATCAGCACTGCTACAAGTCATGATAGCTGAAAATTGCTTTTTCGGATTAAATTCATGATTATAATGCTTAGAAAATCCCATAATAGGATGTTCATTTTCTGAATATTTGATAGCGTAAATAGGATTTTGTGTTTCTGAAATTTTGAATACTTCAAATCCTTGATTTTTAAGTGTTTCTGCAATTTTTGGAAACATAGCCGTTGCTTCTGTTCCTCCTGAATAACAAAATACATTTGGAATTTTAAAATAATAAGCCATCGTTTGTGCCCAAATTTGAGATAAATGGCTTCTTCTAGAATTGTGTGTACAAATAAAATTTAAACGAATGGTTTCGCCTAAATGGACTTTTTTTTGAAGGTATTCCACCAAAGGCATTAATATATTTTTCCTTTCTTCAGAAATATTTTCATGATGAAACCCTTCAATGATTTTTTGAATGGTAGCATTCATAATTCTTTAACAACAATTAGATTCTGGAGAACAACAACTATTGGTTTTTCCTAGATTTTTTAAAGGTACTTTTAGCTTTTCCGTAGGAATTCCGCAATGATCGGTTGCTAAGCAAGTAGTATATTTTTCTGTAAATTGAAAAATACCGTCTCTAAATTCTAAACCAAAAATACCAATGGTTAAATCGGTTTGATATTCAACTTCTAATTCTAAATTTTCATTTTCAAAAAGAGGTTCAGATGCTGCAATAATTTTGAATAATTTTTCTGGGGTTAATCTATGTTCATAATCATTAGCATACCATAATTGAAAACTGATAAGACTTTCTTTACGGATGGTATTTCCACAATCAATAAAATGTTTGGTTTTTTTTCCCATTTCTGTGATATGGAAATGCTCAGGAATTAATTTACCGTTGGGCAAAGCAAATTGGATAGATTTTAAACTTTTTAAATAATCTTTAAATTCTTGAATATTCATATGGCTATAAATTTAATATTTCAATTTTTGACTGGCTTTAACTAACAAAATTAATACGGGTACTTCTACTAAAGGACCTATAACTCCTGCAAAAGCTTGTGCGGAATTTATTCCAAAAACAGCAATGGCAACAGCAATAGCTAACTCAAAGTTATTTCCCGTTGCTGTAAAGGATATAGAAGCATTTTTGTCATAGGCTACTTTCATAGATTTATTAATAAAAAAACTTATAAAAAACATAATCACAAAGTAAAGTACCAATGGTATTGCTACTTTTAAAACATCAAAGGGTAGTTCTAAAATTTTATCACCTTTAAGGCTGAACATCAAAATGATAGTAAAAAGCAAAGCATATAAGGTAATAGGAGAGATGGACGGTATAAATTGGGTGTTATACCATGTGATACCTTTGGATTGAACTAAAAACTTTCTACTCAAAAATCCTGCTAAAAAGGGTATCCCTAAATAAATAGCAACGCTTTGAGCAACTTCATACATAGGGACATGAATATTAAAATTCCCTATTCCCAGCTTTGCGGGTAAAATGCTAATAAATATCCAAGCGTAAAAGCTATAAGAAATTACTTGAAAAATGCTATTTAATGCGACTAACAATGCTCCATATTCTCTGTTACCCCCAGCTAAATCATTCCAAACAATAACCATGGCAATACAACGAGCCAAACCAATTAAGATTAAGCCTATCATATAATCAGGTTGTTCATTTAAAAATACAACCGCTAATGCAAACATTAATATAGGACCTAAAACCCAATTGAGAAATAAAGATAAAAACATGGTTTTTTTATCTTGAAATGCTTTTGGAAGTAATGAATAATCTACTTTGGCTAATGGTGGATACATCATTAGAATTAACCCTATTGCTAATGGGATATTCGTTGAACCAATAGAAAGACTATCAAAAACCGTTTTGATACCCGGAAAAAAGTATCCTAAAGCTACCCCAATAAACATGGCAAGAAATATCCAAAGGGTTAGATATTTATCTAAAAATTTTAGTTTGGGTTTCATACGACTAAATGATTTTACAATATCAATCGCAAATTTACGAACAATATTTGATTTATTCGCAAATTTACGAACAATATTTTTTTAATATTATTCAAAGATGTTGTTAATCAATTTTTTAGCGATTTGAAAGTTTTCTTGATGAATACAATATTTTATGGTAGGAGGGGTAATATCACCTTGAATGAGCCCAGCATTTTTAAGTTCTTTTAGATGTTGGGAAAGAGTAGATTTTGCAATTGGTAGTTCTTCCGCCATATCGCCATGATAACAACAAGCTTTGGAATGAAGAATTTTTAATATTGCCAAACGAGCAGGGTGGGATAAAGCTTTAGCAAATCTAGCTGTTTGGATTTGTTCTTCAGAAAATGAGTCTTTTTTTGAGGGCATGATTATCTAATTATTCGCAAATATACGAATAATATGAATTCTTAAAAAAATTATTCCAATTCTTTTAGATTCAATCATAAATTAATCATTAATTACCGAATTAACAAGACATTATAAACCTCTTGAATAGTTTTTCCATTTCCCCACTTACCTTTTACTAGAACCATATAAACTCCTTCGGGTGAGTTTTCCCCACTCCACTCTGTTCCTTGAAATACTAATTTCCCTGAGTTATTGTAAACAAACATTTCATAATCCAAAGGCTCTCCGGTTATAGGTTTTAAAGTTTCATTTTTCCCGTCTTGATTAGGTGTAAATGCATTAGGCATATACAACAAATTGCATTCATTTCTAATGGTAACTACTTCAAAGGTTGAACATCCATTCGCATCTGTTCTTAAAACAGAATAAATTCCGGGTTCTTTCACTAGTATTTTTCTTGAGGTTTCGTTTGTGCTCCAAAGGTAATTTTGGGCATTCCCTGCATCTAATTCAATAGAACCTTTCGTTGGGCAAAAGGTTGTATCAAAAGGCATAGTTCTAATCCATGGAGGAGAAATAGTTACTTGAAAAGTATCCAACCAATCACATACTGATGAACGATTAAATTTAACAGTGTAAATACCATTTTGAGTAACGGTGAAAGTATCGGAAATAAAATTTCCATTCCATATTGCTTGTGCATCGTTAAAAGGATTGGTGAATGTAATGAATGGTAAATCACATACTAAGGTATCAGAGAAATTATGTTTGGGGGTATCTACAAAAACTACATTGACAAAAAACCATTCAGGGCATTGACCAGCTCCATAATAAATTTTGACGTTATAACGTCCAGAACGATTGACTTGTATAGACTGGTTTGAAAAACCATTAGACCAAAAATAACTCGCACCCGGATTTTGTGCATCTAATGTAACGATTTGTCCTTTACATGTATAAAGTATATTTTGAGAAAATGGGTTTTGCGGTTTACCATAAACTTGGATAGTTTTGGACACTTTATAACCTTGCTGTGTTAATGTAATGGTATAATCTCCAGGTTGGAGGAAGGAATAAGAAATACAATTGTTAGATACTGTAAATGTTTGATTATTAATAGACCATTCAAAATTTCCTGGTAAATTGGAAGTTGCACAAATGATAAAAGTATCTTTTGCGCAAACTGATGGCGGAATTTGAAAGTTTAGTTTGGGTACCAATAAATAAGATTGAACAAAGTTTGGTAAACCATACTGAACGATATTGTTTGTGGTGGGAAAACCATTCAGTAAAAAGTTACAAGCAGAACCATTCAAATTGGGTTTTTCAATTACTGCAAGTGCTTGTGCATTTTTTTTGGCTACATACATTTTACCGTCTATAGCGTTAGAAATGTCTCCTATCCAAATCTCGGGAGTAAATAATGGGGATGTCCATGAGCCTATTGTTATTAATTGGTTTAGATTATTCCATTGAAAAACTTCATTGACTAATGCTCCTCCTTGTGCAAAATAATATCCCGTTGCATACAATATTTGACCATTGGGAGAAAAGCTAACTCCATAAGGATTTCTTATACTTTTTGTTCTAGGATTTGATAATATACCATTCTGAAAATCAAATCTTTCTACTAAGTTTAAGTAAGGAATAGCACAAGCTACTTGATTTCCTTGTAAAGAAAATTTCATAGTTCCTGATGCAATTACACTCGTTCCTGTATGCACTGTTCCTATGGATGTAAAAATAGGATTGCTAATCCCTTGTTGGGTAATTGAATAACATACAAATTTATCAGAATTCCACTCGTGAGTTAAAAGCCAAAAATCTTTCTGATTGCTTTGATGAACAGCAGTAATTTTTTCACAAGTAGGTTGGTATAATAAATTAGGACCATTGAGTATTGTTTGTTGGCTTGCACTCAATAAATAATAATGTAACCCTCCGTTTCCAAACGCACCATTAACAAAAAGAAATAGGGTATCTTCTTGAGTGGGAAAGGGTACAAAAATGGAAGATTGAGCAGCATCAGGACTTCCAATTAGTTGATTGCTAATTAACTGATGATTTTTTCCATATAAATTTTTCCCATTTGTATAAAACAAAAGATTTCCTAATGAATCGGAAATAGTAGCACATCCTTCTTCTGTTTTTAATTGACCATTAGTGTTATGTTCAGCAAAACCATTAGTAAATTGTAATCCATTAAAATTTCCAAAATACCAATAGTTGGCTTGAAATTGTGAATATCCTTTAAAAAATAAACAAAAAAACAAAAGGGTTTGTAAAATTCTGGCTTTGAACATGAGTAGCAAAATTATAAAAATTCTTTTTGTGATTATTAGAAAAAAAAGAATTTTTGTTTGAAAATCATTCTTTGTGCATGTAGCTTTTAATCACAATTTTTATTAGTGTTTAATACGATTTAAAACTATTTTTTCTACTTTAGAAACATTACTTCTATCAATTAATAATTGGAGGGTAAATAATAGCAACTAATAAATTTTGAAATAAAAATTTTGAAATAAAAAACTAATGTTCTAATTTTGCGTTTTTATTCAAAATCACTCATGGAGATTAAGTTTATTGAGCCAATCAGAATGTATGAAAGTACATACATTCTAACTCCTGACCTAAGCGAAGAAGAAATCAATCAAGTGATTGGTAAATTCAATAGCTATATGGAAAATGCAGGAGTGAAAATAATTAATCAGGAGAAGTGGGGTTTTAAGAAATTAGCTTACCCAATTCAAAAAAAACAATCTGGTTATTATGTATTTACGGAATTTCAAGCACCTGCTTCTTTTGTAAAGAAGTTTGAGCAAGAGTACCGTTATGATGTTAGAATTTTAAGATATTTGACAGTAAAATTAGATAAATTTGCTGTTGCTTACAACGAAAGAAGAAGAAACAAATTAAACGGAGTTATTGATTCATCTAAGTAATTTTAAAGATTATGTCAACACAAAAAGTAGTAGGAAATGCTCCAAGTAATGCTTCAGTAGGTCCAGAAGTAAGAAAAAAATATTGTAGATTTAAAAAATTTGGTATTAAGTATATTGATTACAAAGATCCTGATTTTTTACTTCGTTTTATTAATGATCAAGGTAAAGTTTTACCACGTAGAATCACTGGTACTAGTTTAAAATATCAAAGAAGATTAGCTGTAGCAATTAAAAGAGCAAGACATTTAGCATTGTTACCATTTGTTACGGACGGTTTAAAAGATGATACAACAACAATTCTTTAATCAAATTAGGTTATGATAGAAATTATTTTAAAACAAGATATTCACAAATTAGGAGATAAAGATGATATTGTAAAAGTGAAAAATGGCTATGCTGTGAATTATTTAATTCCTAAAGGCTATGCTATTTTAGCTACTCCTTCTGCAAAAAAAGTTCTTGCTGAAAATATTAAGCAAGCGGAACACCGCCAAGCTAAAATTAAAGGTAAAGCATTAGAAACTGCTGAATTACTAAAAAATATTACCATCAAAATTGAAACTTTAGCTGGTAAAGACGGCAAAATCTTCGGTTCTGTTACCAATCTTCAAGTTCATAATTTCTTAAAAGATAATGGATTTGAGGTTGATAGAAGAAGAATTTCTGTCCCTAGAGATATAAAAACTGTTGGTTCTTATACCATAACAGTATCTTTACATAAAGAAGTAAAGGTTGAAGTTCCTTTAGAAATCATTGCTAAATAGCAATATTTTTAATGTTTCATGGTTTGTTTTGGTTTTGAGGCTGTATCATTTACAGCCTCATTTTTTATACCAATTCATCTATAAAATCTTATGTGCTAAAAATCATTCAGCACTTTTTATTTGTTAGGAAGAAAATTAACCTACAAGCACATTGCAATGTAGAAATCTTTGGAATAAGGTTCTTATTCTTGTAATTTGATTCTTTATAATGGTATAGAGCCTACTTTACACCTAAATATCATCGTCTATATCATCTTCTCCTTTCAATATTACTTCGTGAATCTCTAAAATAGGGCTTTTACCTTTAAAAAGCTTTTCAAAAGAAAAGCATATTTCATCAGCATATATAGAATTTTTTAATTCAAATTCAACATATCCATGATTCTTTTTGAAACGAAAGGGTATAGTTTTATCAATGTATTCATAAGGATTGGAATCGTTTTCTTTTTCAAGGTGATAAAAATGAACATACATTTGAAGAGGTTTGGTAAACTCATTGGCTTTAAGTGAATCACCAAGATAAAAGATAATTTTTTTGATTTCTTTAGTTTGATTGAAGTAAACCGTAAAATGGCTAATTTCTTCAGTTCTCCATGAAGTTTTAGAATTGCCATCAAACAGATTTTTTACAGGAAAACCATTCATGTAACTATCAGTTACAACGCTATCGGGTTGTATAAGTTGAGAAAAAGCATTGTTCCATAAAAGAAAATGCCCAACCAACAACATCAAAATTCTTTTATAATCCATAGTGGTAGTAATTTTGTATTGTATTTTGGTCAAAAATAATACCAATCATGAAGTTTGCTGCAGGCTAATAAATTTTTCTTTTAAAAAAGGCGCTGTGGGTGTATTTTTATCAATTAAATCTTTAGGTTTTCCTTCAAAAATTACTTGCCCACCTTCATCACCACCTTCAGGGCCCATTTCAATTAACCAGTCTGCACATTTGATTACATCTAACTGGTGTTCAATTACGATAACAGTATTGCCATTATCCACCAAGCGATAAAAAGCATTTAAAAGTTTATGAATATCAGAGAAATGTAAACCTGTTGTGGGTTCATCAAAGATAAAAATAGTATTTTTTTGTTGGGTTGAAAGTGCAGAAGCTAATTTTAAACGTTGTGCTTCTCCACCGGATAATGTACTAGTACTTTGTCCTAGCCTTAGATATTCAAGCCCTACTTCTTTAAGTGCTTGTAATTTTTCTATGATTTTATGATTTTTGGAAAAAAATTCTAGTGCTTCGCTAACAGTCATTTGAAGAACATCATAAATGTTTTTCCCTTGATAAGTAACTTCTAAAACATAGTTTTTATAACGTTTACCATTACAAGCCTCACAAACCATTTCAACATCAGGCAAAAATTGCATTTCAACAGTAATAAAACCTTCCCCTTGGCAAGCATCACAACGACCACCCTCTACATTAAATGAAAAGTGATGAGCGCTTAATTCATGTTTTATGTCCGATTTTTTTGCAAATAAATCCCTTATAAAATCAAATATTCCTAGATAAGTTGCTGGATTAGAACGGGAACTAACGCTCAAGGCATTTTGAGTAACCAGTTCAATCTCCTTAATATCTGGATTAGTGATAGTAATTTTTTCTAATACGTTGGTATCCCATTTTACACCCATTAAGTAATTTTTAACTGCTGGGTAAAATACATTTTTGATTAAACTAGTTTTCCCTGAACCTGATACACCCGCTATGACTACTAACATATCCATCGGAATTTTGACATCTAAATTGAGGATATTGTTTATGTTTACTTTAGAAAGTTCTATTGAATTTTTGGGTACTCTTTGATGAGTAGGAATAGGAATTTCCGTTTTTTGCATTAAATACTGGCTTGTCAAAGAATCACTTTCCAACATTTTTTGTGGTTCTCCTGAAAATACCACTTTTCCACCAAGTTCCCCTGCATTGGGACCTATGTCCACAATCCAATCTGCTGATTTCATGATGGTTTCATCATGTTCTACTACCAAAACACTGTTCCCTAAATCACGAAGTTTTTTTAGCACATTTAATAACCTAACAGAATCACGGGAATGTAGTCCTATACTGGGTTCATCTAAAATATACAAAGAGCCAGTCAAGTTTGAACCTAAAGAAGTAGAAAGTTTGATTCTTTGCATTTCTCCACCGGATAAGGTATTAGCTTTACGATTGAGGGTTAAATACCCTAAACCCACTTCTAATAAATAAGTTAAACGAGATTCAATTTCATAAATTAATCGCTGAGCAGCTTTTTTTTCATATTCATTAAAAGAAATAGATTGAAAAGTTGGAAGCAATTTAGAAATGGGTAACTGTAATAGTTCTTGAATAGAATAACCATGAATTTTAACATAGCTAGCGGTCTTTTTGATTCTGGAACCCAAACAAGCTGGACATTCCACTCTCCCAAAAAATCTCATCGCATAAGCTCTTAATTCATAAGAACGATTCAACATAAATTCAAAACTTTCATAAACTCCCGTAACCATATCTCCTCCTTCTAACAACAATTTTTTTTCTGTATTAGACAGCTGGTTGTATGGCTTATCTAAATCAAAATATTCATGGTATTTTTCAACACTTTTGATAAATTCTTTAGCGAATTTTTGTGAACTTGGGTGTGCCCAAAGTTTTACAACTCCTTCTCTTACGGATAATTTAGGATTTTGAAATACTAATTTTAAGTTTATTCCATTGATTTCGCCTGTACCTTGGCAATCGGGGCATGCCCCTAATGGAGAATTAAAATTAAACATTTGAGGAGAAGGCTCTTCAAATTGCATTCCGTCTTTTTCAAAACGTTCACAAAAATCATAAATAGCTTCATCAACCATCACTAAGCAATCTCCATGACCTTCAAAAAATGCTGTTTGGATAGAATCCGAAATACGATATTGGAACTCCTCTTCTTTTGAACTCTCATCGATCAACAATCGGTCTATAAACAAACGGGTATTATGATAATTGAATTTTATCTTTTTAGTTTGTAGTGCTTCATCAATTTCATAAATTTGATGGTCATATAAAATACGGGTAAAGCCCTTTTGTAATGCAATTTCTAATTCTTTATCAAACTTTCTGGCTTCTTGAGGAACTGTGAATGGTGCTAATACATAAATCTTAGAACCTTCTTTTTGTTGTAATATAAAATCAACCACCGTGGTTACATTATCTTTTTTTACTTCCTCACCAGAAATAGGAGAAAATGTTTTACCAATTCTAGCAAAAAGGATTTTTAAATAATCATAAATTTCTGTAATTGTACCTACGGTAGAGCGTGGGTTATTGGAAGCAGTTCTTTGTTGAATGGCTATGGCAGGGGATAAACCTGAAATATAATCCACATCAGGTTTTTGCATTCTCGCTAAAAATTGCCTTGCATAACTTGATAAACTTTCTACATATTTTCTATGACCTTCGGCATAGATGGTATCAAAAACCAAAGAACTTTTTCCTGAACCACTTACTCCAGTAAAAACGATTAATTTTTTTTTGGGTATTTCAATGGATATATTTTTTAAATTATTTTGTCTTGCACCAACAACTTTGAGTGTTTGAAGTTTCATTTCGCAAAATTAAAGAGAAAACCTTTAACAAACCATTGAACTCAAATAAATTTACTCACTCATTTTTATTTTGGTTCATTAGGGCGTGTCCCCTTCGCTAACGCTTTGGGGTCGGGCTGCTTCGGGCTTCGCTTTCGCTTCGGCAATCCTTTTCGCTTCGCTCAAAGGCAGTGCCACTTCGTGCCCTTCGCATCCCTCACGCATACCACCCACCAACATAGCTTACCTTTCTTAAGTATGCGTTTACTGAATCTTATATTTTTTCTTATACTCTTCAATTTTCTTTTGTGCAATAAGCAATTGAGCTTTTGAAACATCCTGAATAATTTGGTTATACATTTGCTTTTGTAAATCCATTTTGTCGCGCATCATGTCTTGTTCCGCTTGATATTGGATTTCTCTTAATTGCTTTTCATTTTCAAGTTTATTAATGATTACATCTTGAAGATTATTTTCTAATTCTTCTTCTAGCATTATTAACCCTATATCATAAGCTCCAAAAGGAGAAAATATTTTCGTAAAAATCGGCAAAATTTCTATCACTATAAAAATAGATCGGATTAACCATAACAATAACCATATATTGAAACTCTCAGCTTTCTCAGAAGAAATTGTATTACCTTGGGCTTGTCCATTAGAATCTGTTAGTTGAGTTTTTGCCACAGAATCAGATTTCGTATAATAACTCGCTAAATCACTTAAAACTGTATAACGCAAAACAAATCCTTTGGAATTTTGGATTAAACTATCAAATTGAGCCGTTGTATTATCTACTTTCTTGATTCCTGTTTTAATTTTGGTTTGAGTTGAACTGATTTCTTTTTGCAAACTATCTTTTTCTAATGATTTTTGATATAGCCAATCTTTGATTTGCTTTTGCTTGAGTGCACTATGATTAATAAATTCTTGATTTTTTAAGTTAAACTGTTTTTCTAAATTTTTAGCTACTTCAAGTTTTTGTTGATAAATATCCCATTCACGCGAATAAGTATTTAAAACCATTTCTTCGCTTCCATATTTTTTTATTCGCGGAACTTGATTAAAAGCATCATTGGCTTCTTTTTGTTTGATTTGCCACTGATTAGATAGTTGAGTCGCTTCATTTTGCAATTTATTAACTTTTTCTTTTAGTTCTAAAAACTCAGTATTATCAGGTTCCCCTCTATTAATTTGATTATTAATGAAATCTATTTCATTTTTTTCGAAACCTAATACTTTATCTAACTCGGGAATTCCTTGCACATTGTTTCCTTTGTTTCTAATTTCTAAAGTTTGGTTAATTTTATACTTAACCATGTGAAGATCAATATTTTCTTTGAATATGAGCAATTCTAAAGGAATAGCAATAAAAAAAGCAATAAGTAAAGCCAATACCAATCGAGGAATTGCAGGTGCCAATTTTTGTATTAAATTTTTAGAATCATAGTCTCTATCTTTTTTTATAGTTACAACCATACCCCTATCAATAGTAAAAATGAGTAAAGACCATATAAAACCAAAGACAACAGCCCCAATAATACTATCCGAGAAATAGTAACCTGCATACGTACCTGAACAAAATGCTAAAAAAGTAGTCATTAAAATGGCAGCCCCAATAGCAGCATGTTTGTTATAATCTGATGGGCATTCTTTCAAAATGGATATTTCAGAACCCGCTACTAACCACAAAAAGTATTGTACCCAAGAATATTTTGGTTTCTGAATATTCTGAATATTCACTTGTCCTTGAACACTTTTTGTATTACTTGTTACGTTTGATGGATTGCTTGTACTGCTCATAATTTCTTAAAATTCTATGATATAAGTTATTTTGATTCCAATAAATGAAAAATGACGGATACACCAAAATGAAAAAAATCACCGTAAATTGAGGAAAAATTAAAAAAAACAATGAAGTGTCTTGCAACAATTTGATTAATCCCAAAAAATAAATCCTAATTTTATAAAAACCATAAACCACTGGTTTTTCAGCATACATTTTTAATAATTCCAATTGGATTTCTGTATCAAAAATCATATAGGTTAAAAAAAGAGACAAAATCAATGAAAGTAAAAAAAAGAAAAAAACTTGAAAGAGTAACATCAAGGGATAGTTCTCGGAATGCATTAAATAGAGGTAAAATCTTTGAAATCTTATGTATAGAAAGCTTCCTAAAAGCATGCCCATAAAACTCCATACATAACTTCCCCAAAGAAAATCAATCATTATCCAAGTGCATAAACTCATTAACAAAATTTGAACGTATAACCAAATTCCCAAATTGATAATACCATTTCGGGAGGTGGTTGCATAACTCACGATATAAGGTTTATATTGAGTAATTTTTAGCAAATAATCAGTCATTTTATCCATCTTATTTAAAAATTTTTAAGAGTTTTCTCACAAAATCTAACCAACCTAAAGTATTTTTTCTTGGAGTACTGCCAAGTTTTTGAAACTCATCTTCAATAGATTGAAAAATCTTGTTTTCTAATGGTTCTAAATTTATGTTCAATGAAGGTATTTGCAAGTCTTGAATAGTAGGAAGGGTAACTTCAACTTTCGGTAACCCAATAACGTGAACATAAATAGTTGCTTTATCCTCAAAAAAATCATTTTTCACTTTTAAAGTATAATTGCCTGACTTTTGAGCCGGTAATATAATTGTTGTAAGATGAGTAACCTCAGTTTCTTGACCCTCAGGACTGTAAATTTTTATACTATCTGCGTGTTTAACTTCCCAATGAAAGGTAATCGGCATAGTTTCCAAAACATGAATTGTATCAGCGGTAAAACTTTTAATTTCAGCTTTAGGAACTACTTCAACTTTAACTTCTTTAGTTACAACCATTTGTTTATCCAAGGAAAGAATTTCAAGGGTGTAAGTTGTATCTTTTTTTGGAGTATCAGTAAAACTATTTTTTAAAGTAATATCCAATTGTTTACCATTAAACAATAATTTAGCGGAATGAGCATTTTGAATTTCCCATTCAATTTTTGTCTTAGACCCTATTCCTATTATTGATGGCTTGGCAACAAATGATACTACCTCTGGTTTAGGGTATATTTTTAGTTGTAAACGTCTTTCGTCACTAAAAAATAGATTTTTTGCAGTCGATCTTTACCTACCTTCTACTGGATCGGAAATTTTTATAGTATCAGAGGAACTAACAATATAACTTTGATTATTAGGGTCTATTAATTTTATATCAGTT
>CAZBPK010000086.1:0-8544 GCA_964493765.1 uncultured Bacteroidia bacterium
ATTATGGAGGTAGGAAAATAAGGCAAATATATTGCTTTTTATTAAGCGTGAGGGATGCGTAGGGCACGAAGTGGCACTGCCTTTTGATGCTGAGAGTATGCCGAAGCAGAAAAAGGATTGCTGAAACGAAGTGGAACCCGAAGCAGCCCGACCCGCAGCGTAGCAAGGGGCACGCCCAAATGATTTTGTTTTTATTTCTTAACATTACCTAAGCAATTTGAAAAATTTTTGTGCCACAAAATATTATCATTAACTTTGCCGATACTATAACTTTTCATGTGGTTAAAGTTTGCTGAAATTATACTCAAAAATAGAAAGACTTTTCTCTGGATTATTGCAATTACAACCCTTTTTATGGGCTATATGGGAACCAAAGTTGAAATTTTTCAAGAATTTGTTAAAGTTGTTCCTGCTGATGACCCCGATTTTATTCAATATCAAAATTTTAAAAAAATTTTTGGTGAAGATGGTAATGCTTTAATTATCGGAATTGAAGCTCCTAATAAATTATTTGAACCCACATTTTTTAATGAATTAAAACATTTAACGGATTCTCTAAATCAATTAGAGGGTGTAAAAAAAGTATTGAATTATACTTCATTACCAGAAATTTATAGAAATGATTCACTTCAAATTTTTGAAGTAAAAACTTTAATATCGGATACCATACCTTTTGAGTCCTATCAGCAAAAAATAATCCAACATCCATTTTATAAAAACTATATTTTTGATAGTAGTTTAACAACTACCATTTGTGCATTAACTCTAACGGATAAAATTTTAAATTCCAAAAACAAACATAAACTTTTATGGAATTCCATGAATCGTTTTGAAGAATTGGGAAAAAAGCATGGTGTAAAAATACATTTTGCTGGTTTGCCTTATGTTAGAACTTATAATGGACAAAAATTACCTCAAGAATTAGGTTTATTTATGGTTTTAGCAACTCTGGTAACTGCTATTACTTTGTTTATTTTTTATCGTTCATGGATACCTGTTATTTTTCCCATGTTAACAATAGCATTAACTGCAGCTTGGTCATTAGGCTTGGTAGCAATATTTGGTTATAAAATTACTATATTGATGGGTTTATTACCTCCCTTACTAGTAATTATTGGGATTCCTAATAGTGTTTATATGATGTCTGATTACCATGAAGAATTTGTGAAATTAGGGAGTAAAGAAGAAGCTTTAAAAGCTATGATTAAAAAATTAGGAATGGTAACCTTAATGATTAACGCTAATACTGCTTTTGGTTTCTTAACTTTGTATTTTACTAGTGTAGTTGTGCTTCAACAATTTGGTATTATAGCATTTTTAGGTACCATGGTTACTTATTTTTTAACGATTATTATGCTACCAGGGATTTTTTCTTTACTTCCAGAACCTACTTATAATACCACAAAACACTTAGAATCCAAACGTCTTAATCAATTTATTGAAAATATTGCTCAAATTGTTAAAAATCATAAAAAATCGATTTATATCACTTCTATAATTTTGACTTTATTGGGCACGTTTGGAATTTTTCGTTTATATGCAGTATCTTATATGGTTGATGATTTACCCTCTGATTCCTCAATCATGAAAGACCTCAAATTTATGGAACAAAAGTTTAATGGTGTTTTTCCTTATGAAATTATTATTGATACACAAAAGAAAAATGGCTTAAAAAATTATAATACTCTCAAAAAAATAGAAAAACTTCAAACTGAATTAGAAAAGTTACCCGAACTTTCCAACGGAATTAGTATTGTCAATTTATTAAAATTAAGTCGTTATGCATATTTTGCCAATCAGCCTGAACAATATTCCTTTCCTTCTAAAGACGAATTGGCTTTTATAACGGATTACACAAGAAATTCCAAAGAAAACTCTCAAAATAGTGTTTTAGACGCCCTAACGGATAGCTTAAACCAGAAAGCAAGGTTACAATTTTATGTAAAAGATATTGGTTCTCAAAAAATTCCATCACTTATAGCTCAAACTGATAGTATCATTCATTCCATATTTCCCAAAGACGGCAAAGTTCTTTCAGAAATAACTGGAACCACCAAATTATTTTTAAAAGCAAATGAGTACTTAGTGGACAATCTTTATTGGAGTTTAGTCGCTACCTTTTTAATCATAGGTTTACAGATGTTTGTGCTATTTTGGTCATGGAGAATTATGTGGATTAGCTTGTTAGTGAATTTAATTCCTCTTATAGTAACTGCAGGTTTAATGGGTTATGGAAATATTCCATTAAAACCTTCAACGGCTCTAATTTATGGGATTGCATTTGGGATTGCAATTGATAATTCTATCCATTTAATGGCAATGTATTGGAATCGTAGAAAACACGGTGAAAATATTTCTGATGCTATTTATACTAGTATTAAAAGAACCGGTATGAGTATAGTTTATACATCTTCAATTTTATTAGCTGGATTTATTATTTTTACCCCTTCAGCATTTGGTAGTACACGTGCTTTAGGCGTATTAACCTCAATAACCTTATTTATTGCCTTATTTTCAAATTTGATTTTATTGCCAGCCTTAGTAGAACAATTTGATAAACCCTCTTCTAAAGAAGAATTACAAAGTGGATGGATTAATGAAGAGTATGACGAAGAAGAGGATGATGCAATTGAAGTGGCTAAATAATTTTTTTAATATTCATTCCATTTTTTGAGTAAATCTAAGCAAGATTTAAAATTTTCAGAGATTTCTGCTTCAAATTTAATGGGTTCTTGAGTTTGAGGGTGGGTTAGTTCTAAAGATTTAGCATGTAATAAATAGGCATGGTTTAAAGATAATTCTTGTTCAACATTAGACGACTTTTTGTATTTCCTCTTCATTTCAGATAAAAATAGGTCTTGACCTCCGTATTCAAAATCTCCAACAATGGGCGATTTGATTAAAGCTAAATGTACTCGGATTTGATGTGTACGACCTGTTATAGGTTTACATTCCACTAAAGTATAATTCTTGAAGTTATAAATAGTATCAACAATGGTGATTGCTTGTTTACCGTTTTCAAAATCTACTTTAATTTTTTTAGAATTTAATGTAAAGGGTAAGTTAATGGTATGATTTTGAAAATAATGTACTCCAGAAACTAAAGCCCAATAAATTTTTTTTACTTGTTTTTTTTGAAATTGTATAGAAATATTTCTATAGACCTCTGGAGTTTTCGCAAAAACCAATACTCCAGTGGTCATTTTATCTAATCGGTGGCAAAGTTGTAAATCATTATTTATGTGATGTTTAGCTAATTCTAATAAACCACTATTGGGGTCTAATCTTTCTGCTAAACTAGAAATTCCTTTAGGTTTATTAATAACCAATAAAAAATCATCTTCAAAAATGACCCAATCTTTGAATTTATGAGTATGAAGTTTGATTCTTTTTTTTAAAATTTCATTCATAATTTAGCCTTCTTGATTTTGCATTTTTGCCCAACTATCTTTTAAAGCAACTGTTCTATTAATGATAATTTTTTGTTGAGAACTATTTTTGTCTATACAAAAATAACCGTGTCTTAGAAACTGAAAAGTTTCAAAGGTTTTTAGTTGGAGAATTGCAGGTTCAACTTTTGCATCTTTTAAAACGATTAAGGAATTGGGATTGATAAATTCTTTAAAATCTTTTCCTTCGTGAGCATCAGGCTGAGGATCGGAAAATAAACGGTCATATAAATGAATAGTAGCTTGGATACAATCCTTCGCATTTACCCAATGTAGTGTGCCTTTCACTTTCAATCCTGAAGTATCATTTCCGCTTTTACTTTCAGGTATATAGGTACATAAAAGTTCTTGAACTTCCCCTTTTTCATTTTTAAGGACTTCATTACACTGAATGATATAAGCATGCTTTAAACGTACCATTCCACCTGGAGATAAACGGAAATACTTTTTGGGAGGATTTTCCATAAAATCTTCTTTTTCAATGAATAAATGCTTTGAGAAAGAAACTTGGCGATGCCCCGCATTAGGGTCTTCTGGGTTATTCTCAACCATTAAGTTTTCAGTTTGATGATCCGGGTAATTAGTGATTGTAACTTTTATAGGCTCAAAAACAGCCATATAGCGATTGGAAACTTTATTAAGTTCTTCACGAACACAATGTTCAAGAAGAGCAATATCAATTAAATTATCCCTTTTTGCAATACCGATAGTATGAGCAAAAGCTCTTAGAGCAGCAGCAGGATAGCCTCTTCTTCTGACACCTGATAAAGTGGGCAAGCGTGGGTCATCCCAACCCTCAACCAATTTTTCATTTACCAATTGTAATAATTTTCTTTTACTCATTACCGTGTAAGATAAATTTAAACGGGCAAATTCAATTTGTTGGGAAGGAAACGCATCTGTTTTTTCTATAAACCAATCATATAAAGGACGATGTACTTCAAATTCTAATGTACATATTGAATGGGTAATTCCTTCTAATGCATCACACAAGCCATGAGCAAAATCATACATAGGATAAATGCACCATTGTTTACCGGTTCTATGATGTTCATCAAATTTGATGCGATACATGATGGGGTCTCGCATGTGCATATTAGGCGATGCCATATCAATTTTGGCTCTTAAAACCTTAGAACCTTCTGGAAACTCCCCATTTTTCATGCGTTCAAATAAATCTAAATTTTCTTCTACAGAACGATTTCTATAAGGACTTTCTTTTCCGGGAGTTGTTGGTGTGCCTTTTTGTTCAGCAATTTGCTCAGCTGTGGAATCATCTACATAAGCTAAACCTTTTTTGATTAAATCTATTGCAAAATCATATAATTTAGGGAAATGGTCAGAAGCATAGTATAAATTTTCCCACTCAAAACCCAACCATTTAACATCTTCCATGATAGAATTTACATATTCAGTATCTTCTGTTGAGGGATTGGTATCATCAAAACGTAAATTTGTTATACCCCCAAATTTATCTGCTAACCCAAAATTTAAACAAATGGATTTAGCATGACCTAAGTGTAAATAACCATTGGGTTCTGGTGGGAAACGAGTATGAACTGGTTTGGAATATTTTTTATTTTCAATATCTTTTATAACTATCTCTTCAATAAAATTGGAAGGCTCTGGTAAATTCATCTTATAAATTTGAGCCTACAAAATTAATAGTTTTTATTAGCAAATAAAAATTTTAGATTAAAGGCTATGAATGGAATTTCAACATTCTTATTGGTTCATAATTTCCTCAATTTCTTCAATTTCGATGGGAATTTTAGACATCAAGTCAATATTTCCATTTTCGGTAATTAGAATATTATTTTCCAAGCGTATTCCTAAAGATTCTTCAAGAATATAAATTCCGGGTTCACAAGTAAAAACCATACCAGGCTCAAAAGTCTTGTGCATAAATCCAACATCATGAGTGTCTAAGCCCAAATAATGAGAGGTTCCATGCATAAAATACTTTTTATAAGCTGGCCAGTCTGGATTTTGATTCATTACCTCCTCACTTTTTAATAATCCAATTTCTAATAATTTTTCTGTCATAATATCCCCTACTATTTTATGATAAGAAAAAATATTATCCTTACCAGGAATTAAAAGTTTTTTTGCCTCTTTCATTACAGATAGAACTGCATGATAAACTTGCTTCTGTCGCTTAGAAAATCGACGGTTTACAGGGATTGAACGTGTTAAATCAGCAGAATAATTGGCATATTCAGCACCAAAATCCATCAAAATCAAGTCCCCATCTTTACAAATATCATTATTGAGTACATAATGTAAAACACAAGCATTTTTGCCAGTAGCAATAATGGATCCGTATGCAGGTCCCGTTGCACGATTACGAATAAATTCATGTAGAATTTCTGCTTCAATCTCATTTTCATATACACCAGGTTTGATAAACTTTAATACTCTTAAAAAAGCTTGATGAGTAATATCAATAGCTTTTTGTAATAATTCTATTTCTTGAGGTGATTTAATGGAACGTAAATAAGCCAAAATAGGAAAAGAACGTTGGATTTTATGAGCAGGAAATTGTTTTTGAAGTTGATATGCAAGTTGATGTGCAGGAGTGGGATAAAAAAGTGTATTCCTAGAATGCTCATTAAGATCTAAATACACGTTTTCACAAAAACCCATTGCTTGCAAAAGTAGTGAAGGAAACTCTTCGTAATATCTTATATTTTTAATTCCTGAAGCTTCAAAAGCTTCTTCCTTAGAATATTTCCATCCTTCCCAAATCTGTATTTGTTCGTTCGTTTTACGAATAAATAATACTTCTCTTAAATCTTCTCTTGGACAATCCGGAAATAGCCACAAAATACATTCCTCCTGGTCTATTCCTGTGAGCCAGAAAAAATTACTGTTTTGAGAAAATGGATAATGTGCATCAGCATTCACAGGCAGCAAATCATTTGAATAAAAAACAGCCAAAGATTCAGGCTTCAATTCCTTGATAAACTTTTGTCTATTTTGGATAAAAAGTTGAGAGTCTATTTTTGAGTATTTCATTGAAATTAAAAAACAAAAATAATCAGATTTTGCCATTAAATTCAAAAAAATATTTTTGTAATCCATAAACCCATTTTTTTTCAGAAATAATTTTTTAAATACATACCCATCGTTTAAAAAAATTATTTATTTTAGCATAAAATTTTATTATGAAAAAAATCAATATACTATTCATCATTTTAGCAAATTTTTGCTATTTCACTTTTGCTCAAATTGGTATCGGGACAACAACACCTAATCCTAGTTCCATACTAGATTTATCATCAACCGACAAAGGCTTTCTCGCTCCGAGAATGACACAAGCACAAAGAACTGCTATCACTTCTCCTGCAACAGGATTGCTCGTCTATCAAACCGATGGAACCCCAGGTTTCTATTACTATAACGGTTCTAGCTGGATAATGATTAGCACCTCCTCAGGCGATAACCTCGGCAACCATATCGCTACTCAAAACCTTCAATTGAACGGTTACTGGCTCTCAGGAGACGGAGGAAACGAAGGAATTTTTGTAAATAGTAGCGGAAAAGTAGGTATTGGAATTTCTACCCCTACCACAGACCTTCACGTCCAAGGAAACGCAAGAATTACAGCGCTTAACGCAAATGGTCTCGTAAGAACCAATCCCACAGGAGACCTATCCAATATCCCTTTTACTTCGGCTACCGATGTTCTACGGGGAGATGGCACCTTTGGACCTGCCCCTTATGGTAACGATGTATGGAAAACCACAGGTAATGCAGGGCTTACCACAGGAACGCATTTCATTGGTACCACGGATAACGTAGCTTTTGAAATCAAACAAAACAATATCCGAGCAGGTTATCTCTCTACTACAGGAAAAGCCACCGTCTTTCTCGGACATTACGCAGGAAATAGCTGGACATCAGGAAATATCAATACAGGTATTGGATATGAAGCCCTTTATAGTGTAAATACAGGACAGAATAACACCGCATTAGGATACCGCTCCTTAAAAAACAATACCGCCGACAACAATACCGCCGTAGGACATGATGCACTAACCGCAAACACAACCGGAACTAACAACACTGCTATCGGTACGGCAACCCTGTTTGTTAATACCAATGGCGGTAACAACACCGCATTAGGATACTGGGCTTTAAAAGATAATACAGCCTCAGGAAATACCGCAGTAGGTTCACAAACCTTAATGTCCAATACAAGTGGAATCAATAACTCCGCATTAGGCTTTCAATCCCTACAAAATAACACTTCAGGCTCTAGAAATATCGCATTAGGTTTCCAATCAATTTTCAAAAACCAAGATGGGGAAAGAAATACAGGACTTGGATACCAAACCCTGACCGAAGGAGTCTCAGCAAACGAAGGAACCGCTATTGGCTATTTATCCCAACAAAATATCAATAACACCATCTCATCATTTATTAATACCAATGTATCGGTAGGTGCTTTTTCTTTACAAGGTACTGCAACCCCTGCGAATAACACAGGTTTAAGAAACGTAGCCATTGGACATAGCGCCATAAAATTATTTAAAAATGCTAGTGATAACATTGCTATTGGTGCCAGTGCTATGGATGACCCTGCTGCAATTGATGCTCAAAGAAACATCGCTATTGGTACTGAAGCATTAAAAAATAATTCCTTTCAGCACGATAATATTGCTATCGGATATAACGCTTTAATTTCGCATGATTTTGGTACCCCAGGAAGTTCTTATAATATTGCTATTGGTAACTATGTTTTACAAAATAACGCTCCCACTTCTACCACTAATGGAAGAAGTAATGTAGCTGTAGGGCATAACAGCATGAGCAGCAATACTATAGGCTATTCTAATACTGCCGTAGGAGATAGAACCCTGCAAACCAATACCACAGGTAATAACAATACAGCGATAGGAAGCGGTACATTATTTAACAACATAGCAGGTAATCAAGCAACTGCTGTGGGAGCAGGAGCGATGTATTACGCAAACAATAGTGTTACTTCCTTCACCAATACTAACGTCGCTGTAGGTTTTGAGGCTTTAAGGGGAAGTATTACTCCTAGTAATAATACGGGAGTTGGCAATACCGCCCTAGGCTACCAAAC
>CAZBPK010000087.1:0-4883 GCA_964493765.1 uncultured Bacteroidia bacterium
ATGCGAAGGGTTTAGCACTGCCTTTGGGTGCGAAATATGAGCAGCCAAAGGATTGCCGAAGCGAAAGCGAAGCCCGAAGCACCCCGACCCGTAGCGTTAGCGAAGGGGGCACGCCCAAAATAATTATTATAACGAAAAGGCCACCAAAAATAGTGGGCTTAAGATAATTATTTGGGTGGTCTTTGATCCATGGTTAGTTCCCATTTATTACCTGCTGAATCTGCTTCTAATTCTAAACGATATTTATTAAGTTTTTTGACTTTCCAATTCCCTCTATAAGGGAGGTAAATTTGGTTAGTGTCTACTCTAGGAAAATTGATAAAAACTTCTTTTTCTGATTGAAAAACCAATTGGTAGTTTTCAAAATAATATTGTATTGCTTTGTTACCCAAATTTGCAACGATCTGATAGCTTTTAGGTTTTTCTAATTGTTTAAAATAAATGTAGTTATTCAAATTACAAAAAATTAATTCACAACAATTTTCTGTATTTTTTTTGCAAGATACAATTTTAAATAATCCATTAAGATTTTGTAAATCAATATTTTGATTTCTTTTGCAGGAAATCAGTACGTATCCTAAAATTAGAACTACACAAAATATTATTTTCATAATTTTACTATTTTTTGCTTAATAGAATGGAGTTTTTGATGATAAAATTCAATGATATAAACGCCTTTTGACCAAAAATCAGTTGAAATTTTAATATTGTCTTGTATATAATTGTGATAAAGTTCATTACCCAAAATATCGTAAATTTTAACATAGCATGGATAATTAGTATGTAATGTAATTTCTTCAAAAAATGGACTATGATGGGCATAAGCCTGAAACATAAAGGTAAAAGACCCATTTTCAGAATCCATTATGTTAAGTTTAGGGCTTAATTCGGTTTCTAATGAAATTATATCATCATTATTATAAAAAAGCAACTTTGAATCGGAAATAGAATAGTTTTTACCATAGTTAATAGAAGCTCCTGGTACACACTCAGCGATAAAAGCAATAAACTCTTTACCATTCTCAGCTATAAAATTATCACCTAAAACAATTTCATTACCTGCCTGAAAAATAACAGTATTTGCATTAGCGGTAACATTAACTGCAGTAATTGTTTGAGCTGCTTCATAGGTTATACCACTTTCAAAAAAATCATTTTGAAGATAATAGTCTGGTGTACAACAAGCCCAGTTAACAAAATCAAAAGAAAAGGGTGGAGGATATGGAGAGGGGTTATTTCCTAATTTGGTAAATGATCCCATGCGTGTAAAATTATGATTACAATTTTTAACATTGACTTTATAAGTGTAAACCCCATCAACAACTATTTTTCCATTAACAGAACCTTTATTTCCAATTCCATTCCAAACAACAAATGGATTTATATTTGGACCATCGTAAGGAACTTGGTTTTCCACTTTGTATACTAATTTTCCATTTCTATCATACACTTCCAAATCATAATCGGTCATATTGTCCACTGAAAATCGCCAATAATCATTAACACCATCGTAATTTGGAGTAAAAACATTAGGAATATTTCCAATAATTAGTGGTTGTGTGGCTTTTGAATAATTACAACTACACATATCATAGCTTTCCAATTCCATGTTATCTATAAAAACATATCCATTATCTTTCTCTTTATGGTAGCATTCATCATAATTAATACCTCCAATTGTAAAAGTTTTAACATCCCTATTAATATAAGTTATTGGAAAACGTACTTTAGTGAAAGTATTTCTTCCAATATTATTGTAATTGTAGGTTATAGATGAGTTAGAGTAAATTTTATTTCTTAATGCTCTACACTGTTGAAAGTTTAAATTAAAGTTCATTGGAAGATTATTATCATGAAAAAGTGTAAAGAACAATTCTCCATCCCTTTGATGATATACTACAGTGTTTGTTGAGCATGCATAGGGAGAGTGTGATAAATCAATTACAGCAATATCACAAGTTAATCTTACGAGTTTTCTTGGTTGAATAATATTATTTCGTAAAGTACCTAAAACTGCATGCCAATTATCTAAATTAATAGATCCATAATGGTTTGTAGGTTCAGGGTTTGTAGGTAAATAATGTTGATGAACTCCTATTTCAATGTCATTATGAGAACAAGGATGGATACAACTCCCAATATCTCGCAGTGGACCCCAAAGATTAGAAACACCTTTAAAGTTTTTCCATCCATAAGCATTATTCCATTCAATATTAAACGCTTGAACACCTTGTGAACCTGTACAAGGTAAGTTATAGGGTTCATTGATTATATTTTCTAAATCTCCATTCACGATTCTATTTTTTTGAGCATAAATCAATGAAAATGAGATAAATATTATAAAAGCAATTTTTTTCATAATTTAATTCAAGTAATACAGAATGCCTAAATTAACACCTTGATAATTCATAAATTCAACAGTTGGTGTTCCTAAAAGAAATTCAGGAAATCCATACATTCTTTTCCAATATAAATCTAAAAAAAACTCTAGATTTTCATTTAATGAATAAGTTGGCTTTAGACTAAATTGATTAATAAACTTAAAAAAGTTTTTTGAAAAACTAAAATTTTCTAATTTTATGCCTTCTATTTGATAGTTATAAGTCTGATTATCTAGGTTACAACCTTCTATAGAGTAATTATAATTCGTTTTTTGAGGAATATTTATTCCGCCACTTACTTCAATATCTAAATAAAATTTTTGTTTTAGCAGAAGGAATCTATAACCTAAATCATAATTTATAGAATGATAATATAAGGTATCCCTCCTATAAGTTGCCAAACCATAACGCAAAAAATATTCAGAACGTAAACTTTGTCTTATAAAATTATAGCTCAGTCCTACTATAAAATTTTTAAAAAGAATTCTTGTAAATCCTGAAACATTCATAAAATGCTTGTTATAATAAAACTCATTGACATCAGTAGAAATAATATGACTTTTTTTAATATAATCACATAAGATGCAAGTTCCGTTGATTCTTTTCTCGGGTGGTAACAATTTATTCGCAATAGAATATCCTCCACCTCCCATATCCATACCTATACTCCATCTGACCTTATTATTTTGTGCTTGTATTTTCGTACTGATTAGACAATACAAAAATGCAACAATAATAATTGTAATCGTTTTCATTTTGCTTCTAATTTAACGTTCTTTTTTTAATTCTTCAATTTCATTTTTTAATTCCAAAATGTATAAGGTTAATTCCTCAATTTTCTCTAACAATTTCACATTCAAATCCGCCATTTCTATACCATTCTGCATGACTTCTGATTGGGAGGGAATGTTTGGTAAATGTTTATGGGTTTCTATATATTTCTTTAATTCGTTTAAAGGCATCAAGGAATATTCTTTTTCAAATACATAATCAGGGAAATTGTCAGGTTTTACGTGTACTTTTCTTGCATAAACAAATCCATTGTTTTTGACTAAAAAGTTTTGCATGTTACCTTGATAAATTGCAAATGCGTTAGTACTTGATGTATTAATTTCCGTTCTTCCATCACCAAATATTTGAAAGGTTTTGTTTCCGCTATTTTCTATCGTAAAGGGTTCTGCATTGATGTTATTACTCGTGATATAAATTCCTTTTTTAAAGGGATTGGGACTGGTACCATCTACTTCCAATGCTGCTAAGATACCATCATTTTTCGCTATCAAACCTTTGTTTGTTGTAGTTTTTCCATAAATATCTACGTTTTTGTTTTCGTGGTAATTAATGACCAAGTTGGTTCCGAAACTGTTAATTACAGCATTTTGACCATTTTGACCAACTTCTAAACTACCGGTGTTCGTAGCATTTACATTTTGAAAATGAATAACAGCATATCTATTCGTTGAATTGTTTCTTCCTTGAATACGAATCATGGGCGAACCTTGTCCATAAAAATTATCAGGGAAATTCGTTCCTATTCCGATACGGTCAGCGTAAGTGTAAAAAATAGGGTTTGTAGATTGATTGATTTCTAAAATGGGTTCTGAACTTTGTGAACTGTTAATTACGGTTCTACCGTCTCCAAATACAGAAAAAGTTTTTTGATTATTGTGCTGTCCTTCTATGAATTTTTGTGTTCCATCATTTAAAGAGAAATTGAGTTGAGCAGCGTAGTTGGTTGTAGCAATCCCAATTTTTTGATAAACATGTACATTTCCTTCGGTTTCAATTCTTAATCGTTCTTCGTTATTGGTTCTAAAATTTAAGGGATATTCATTGATAGAGCCAATAAATTCGCAAGGTGGATTATTGAATAATCCTGTACCTGTTAAAGGATTACCGTTGGTTTTCCAGTAAGTAAATGTTGCTGAGCAATTAGCTGGACTTGGGTCTGGTTTGTATTCTGCACCGATATGGATTACTCCCAATTCATCAACGTACAATAAATACTTTTTTCCTTCAATGTTTGCTAAGCTGTCTATTCTGACTAAGCCTGCGACGTGTAATGCTTCTGAGGGTTGAGCCACTCCAACGCCAATACGAGCATCTTGTGTTACGACTACGTTAGTAGTGTTCGGTGGTGTCCAATCTTGGGCTTTTGCACCGTTAATAAAATTACAAATCATGGTGGGTATAATTAACAATTTTATAATTATCCCCCCCCCCATTTTGAAGATTTGATAATCTGATAGTTTTCTTCATATCTTTTAAAAATTAAAATTGGTCAATGCTACAAATATAAATAAATTTTAAATCAATTTACCAAATTTTTATAAAAAAAGTTTTTAATTTTTTTAGAGGTTGATAGCATTCCTATAGAAAATTTTTGCCAATCCATTTTATTTCTCTATCTTTGTGTTATGCTCATAGCCAATCCCATTTATGACGCTGTTTTTAAATATTTGATGCAAGATACTTATAGTGCCAAAATCTTGCTTCAAGCTA
>CAZBPK010000088.1:0-30293 GCA_964493765.1 uncultured Bacteroidia bacterium
GTTTTAATAAAAATATTTTAATTTGTTATAATTTTTATTGCTATGAAAATCTGTGAAAAGGAGAAATAATTCTTGTTTTGATTCTGATTTTTTTCTAGATATTTAGAAATTACCTAAATCCTTATTAAAAAAACTATCCACATTTTTCATAAATATCGTTAAATGCTTCAAGGATAATTTTATTAGAATAGTTTTTTACTTCATTCTATTTTTGAACGTTTTTATTAAGATTATAATGATTTGGTTACAGATACAACAAACTTCTGAAGAAGTAGTTACAAAACAACTTACTCTATTTGAATTGATAATGAAAGGTGGAATTATATTGATTCCTATTGCTTTTTTATTGTTCACAACCATTTATATTTTCATTGAGCGTTATCAATTTATTCAAAAAGTAGCACAACCTGAAACTGATTTATTGGGTACGATTAAAACTTATTTAAGAGATGGTAATATAAAATCTGCTTTAGAAGTTTGCAGATCCAGAAAAAGTGCAACTGCCCGAATCTATGAAGCGGCATTAAACAGAATGGGAAATTCTTTGTCTGAAATTGAAAGTAGTGTTGAGTCAGTTGCAAATATTATTGTAACCAAAATGACACTTAATTTAAGTTATTTAGGAATTATTGCAGGTGTGGCTCCAATGCTTGGATTTGTGGGTACAATTACAGGGATTATTAGAATTTTCTATGAAATATCTTTATCAGACAACATTTCTATTGGTATTATTGCTGGAGGGTTATATGAAAAAATGATTACTTCTCTTGCAGGTTTAGTGGTGGGTATTATTGCTTATACAGGATACCATTTGCTTTCCATGAAAGTAGATAAATTTGCGTTGAAAATGGAGTCTGATGCTTATGAATTACTTACTTTTTTAAGTGAACCTCAATAATCTTTTTGATTATGAAAATTCGTAAAAGACCTAAATTTCATTCAGAAGTAAGTACTTCTTCTTTAAATGATATTATGTTTTTTTTGCTACTGTTTTTTTTAATTATTTCTACCGTAGCTAATCCTAATGTCATAAAACTAATGCTTCCTAAAGCCCAAACCACTCAAGCTTTAAGTAAACAACAAATTTCTATTTCCGTTACCAAAGAAAAAAAATATTTCATTAACAAACAGGAAGTTGAAAAAGATAACCTAGAATCAGAATTACAAAAAATTATTGAGGGATTAGAAACCCCCACAGTAATCGTAAGAGCTGATAATGAACTCAATGTTCAAGACTTAGTAGATGTTTTACAAGTTGGGTTGAAACTAAAAATTAAAATGGTTTTAGCAGTTCAGAAGTAATATGGATTAATTCTTTGGTTATTGAAAGCCTACCTATGGTAGGTTTATTTTTTTAATAATCACAATAAGCAAGATTTTGACAAGTTAATAGATCTACTTTGGAACTTGCCCATAAAGTTTATTGTTTTAAAAAATAATTACTTGATAAATATAGTCAGGTTACATGACTTCAAGATTGTATTGAATAATAATTTTTTTGTAAATATTTTTCCATATAAGTTTATGAAAGGGAGAGTTTATACTCTCTTTTTTTATATTTGCATATTCAATTAATAACATGCGTAATATTAACATCTCTAACGATAAAAAACGAGATAGTTTTGTCAAATTAGATTTCACAACCAAAAAAAGAAATTGGCAATATTTAACTCCAGATAAAAAAAAAACGTATACTTATAAAGTAATCAAATTTACCAATAAAGAGGCTTTACCCATTCTTAAAGAAAAATATGGTGAGGAAAATGCTTTAGCAGAAGCATTAATTAATGAAGACCCTGAGGTCAATTTAGAAATGACAGGTCGTTTTTTAAAACATACCTCTAAAGTTTTAGTAAATCCTGAACAAAAAATTGTTCATCATGTCACCATTCGTGAAATTAAGTATAATCCTCAAAATGAACCTATTGAAGAAAAAATTCCAGAAGATGTATTCGCAAATATTTCTGTTGAAGGAAAACCATTGGTTTGGACAGGGAAATTTATTCCAAAATCAGAAGCTATTAAAAAATTTGTGTTTGTAAGGAAGTATCAATTAAAACATACTAGCGGTATAACCTTTGATTTTCTTTATGATATGGCAAAACAATTACATGAAAAGAACGCATTAATGTTAATTGGAGCAGATGCTAAAGGTGCTCCGCTCATTTTGTCTAATAATGGTAAACCTTACAGAGGTTTTTTAGAAGGTCGTATCCAAGATGATAAATATATCTTAATTTTGCATTTATCTAATATTGAACTTAAAGGCTTACAAAACCATGATTGATTTAAAATCACTACCCACTAGCTTTGGAAACTATCAATTCGGAATTTTAGATAATAACCCATATTCTAAAATTACTTTCAACTATAAGAAGAATATTGCTTCTAAGTACCGTTCAATTCTGATTAAAGATATTCAAAATGTTCTAAGTTCTGAATATTATTATGTTACACAAAAAATTGATGGTCATTTTTATATGTTGTTTTGGGAAGATAACCAATGTTTTTTAATGAACCCTCGTGGAAAAGTTCGTTATGGTTTACCCGTTTTAAAGGAAATTGAACAACTTTTAGTAAAAAATAAAATTAAAAAGGCGTATTTTGCTTGTGAAGTTTATATTGAATCTTCTAGACCTCGTTCTTTTGATGTAACCAAAATTTTAGATGCCCCAGAATCTGAAAAAGATTTAGAAAAAGTAAAAGTCTCCGTTTATGATATTTATCAATTAGAGGATAAAAAATATTTTGAACGTGTGGACATACTTTTTAATCAATTAAAAGAAATTTTTGGTAAAGGAAAATATGTCAATATACCCAAACATGAAAAAGTTGAGTCTCGGAATGAATTTGAAAAATATTTTGAAGAATGGGTAAGTCAAGAAGGAAATGAAGGGTTAGTAATTCGTGCTGCAGAAAATTTTGTCTATAAAATTAAACCTTACCATACTATTGATGCAGTGGTTATTGGATATGCGGAATCCGATAAAGCAGAAAATGAAATTCGTGATTTATTAGTAGCTTTAATGCAAGAAGATGGTAGTTTTTTACCATTTGCTAAAATAGGAACCGGTTTTTCTTCTGATTCTCGTAAATGGTTTTATGAAACTTTAAAGTCTAAACACGTAGAATCTGAATATATTGAACCCGCCAAATCGGGAGTTGCTATTCAATTTGTAAAACCTGAAATTGTAATTGAATTGGGTTTTTTAGATGTAATTACAGAAACTCAAGAAGAACCTTTCATTTTTAGACCCCTTTTACAATACCATGAATCTCATGGTTATCAAATGTTGGGAAGAATTCCAGCATTTAGTATAATAAGCCCTGTTTTTGAAAGAATTAGAAATGATAAATCGGTAAATCCAACTGATTTAAGATTATCTCAAATTACTGATTTTGTTGAGTTACCTTCTTTAGAAAAAAGAAATTTAAAATTAGGAAAGTCTGAACTTTTACAACGTGAAGTTTATGTCAAAGAAACTAAAGGATTAAAAGCAGTTCGCAAATTTTTATTATGGAAAACTCATAAAGAAGAATCAGGAATTTATCCTGCTTATGTAGCAACTTATACGGATTACAGCCCAGGGCGTAAATCTGGAGAGTTGGATATTGAAGTAAAAGTTTCCAATGATTTTCATCAAATCAATCAAATTTATCAAGAATTCATTTCAGAAAATGTAAAAAAAGGCTGGAACAAAGTTTAGTATGGCAAGGAATGAAAATTTAGATGCTCAACAAACTGATAACGAAGAAATTGTATTAAGACCCAAAACCTTCAAAGATTTTTCTGGTCAAGATGCATTAAGGGATAATTTAGAAGTTTTTGTTAAAGCCGCTAAAAAACGTAAACAAGCATTAGACCATGTCATTTTACATGGACCTCCGGGTTTAGGGAAAACTACTTTATCTTATATTATTGCTAATGAATTGGGTGTAAATATTCATACTACTTCTGGTCCTGTTCTTGAAAAACCCGCTGATTTAGCCGGTTTATTAACCAACTTGGAACCTTTTGACGTTCTTTTTATTGATGAAATACATCGTTTAAGTTCTGTAGTTGAAGAGTATCTATACTCTGCTATGGAGGATTTTCATATAGATATTATGGTAGAATCGGGTCCTAATGCAAGGAGTATACAAATTGCTATTAATCCTTTTACCTTAGTGGGTGCAACCACTAGAACAGGGCTTTTAACAGCCCCTTTATTAGCAAGATTTGGTATTCAAGCACGGTTACAGTACTATACTCCAGAATATTTACAAAAAATTATTATCCGTTCTGCGAAAGTTTTGAATGTCCCTATTGAAGAAAATGCGGCTTATGAAATTGCCGTCAGAAGCAGAGGCACTCCTAGAATTGCTAATAGATTATTAAGAAGAGTAAGAGATTTTGCGGAAATCAAAGGTTCTGGTAAAATTGATATGGAAATTACTTTATTTGCTTTAAAATCATTAGAAGTAGATTCTATGGGTTTAGACCAAATGGATATCAAAATTTTAAACACCATCATAGACAAATTTGAAGGAGGACCCGTAGGATTAACCACTATTGCAACTGCTTGTGGGGAAGATGCTGAAACTATTGAAGAAGTTTATGAGCCTTTCTTGATTATGCAAGGTCTTATTAAAAGAACTCCTCGTGGACGTGAAGCGACTACATTAGCCTATCAACATTTAAACAAACCTTTTATTAATAGACCAAGTTTATTTGAATAATGGTTCAAAGTTATCAGCCTCCTTGCCTTGCCCAAACAATTTCTACTGAGTGCCCATCTTTTAATACAAAAGACTTCCAATTACATTTGAGTATTAACTCTTCATCTACTGCAACGGCTACGCCTTCTGTGCTTTCATCAATTTCAAACTGTATTAATAGCTCAAGAAGAGTAAAGGAATTGGGTAATTCTTGTGATTTCCCGTTTATTTTGATGATCATAGGATTTATGAGTTTAAATATGATTTACAATAAGTTTTGTATAAATTTAAAATTTGATCGTGAGTTCCCATGGCAATTAAGGTTAAATCTTCATGAATAATCGTATTTGAATTTGGATTCACAATATACTTTTCTTGAATTTTATCAAAAAGACCAATAATCGAAACACCAGTTTTTTGGTTAATGTTCAATTCTCCAATGGATTTGTTTTTGAATTCATCTTTTAAATCTAGAAAATTGATAGTTTTTAGGGTTGTTTCGGTTTGAGAAAGCCCCATAATTAATTGTATAAAACCCACTAATTCAGGAGAATTTACTAATCTGGCGATAATCATTGCACTAACTGAATTGGGTTTTACTACGTGATTTGCACCCGCAATAAATAATTTTTTTTCATCGGTTTCTTCTTCTGCTCTAGCAATAATTTTAACGTGAGGATTAATTTCACGAGCAGTTAAGGTAATATAAACATTATCTGGACCTTTGGGTAAACAACAAATTAATTTTGAAGCACTTCTTATGCCTGCATGTATAAGAATTTTATCGTCCATTGCACTACCTTCAATGACAGAATAACCTAATCTTTCTGCTTCTTGGATTTTTTCTAAATTACTATCTATTACAACAAATTGATTTTTGTCTTGTGAAAGTTCGAGGCAAACGGAGCGCCCATATCTACCAAAACCACAAACAATAATATGATTTTTCATGCTTTTAATTTTTCTTGAATGAGTATAAGAGCTTAAAATTTTTTGTAGTTCTCCTTCAAAAATATAAGCCCCCAGTGCTGACAATGAATAAGCCAGAACAAAGATATTGTAAATAATGAAAAATGAAACAAAAATTCTTCCATTAAAAGATAAAGGCTTAATTTCTCCATAACCCACGGTAGAAATGGTAATTACAGTCATATAAAAAGCCTCCCATACATCATAGTTTTCAAAATACATGAAACCAAAAGTACCTATAGCAAAACTGCTACAAAAAATTAAAAAAGAAATGATTAATCTAATCAATAACTTTTGTACTCTTGGGCTCATAAGAAATTAAGAATTTAACAAAGATAATAATTCTTCCATTAATTTTCGGTCATTGTTTAAACGTGGTACTTTATGCTGCCCACCCACTTTACCTTGGGATTTTAACCATTGATAAAAAAATCCTTGTGGTGCTATATGAAAAAGAGGGAATTTTAATGCCATATTTTTATAACGTTTGGCAGCGTAGTCGGTATTGATTTCTTGTAATTTTGAATCTAATAATTCAAAGAATATAGAGGTATCATGAGGTAATTTTTCAAACTCTATAATCCATTCATGCCCACCAGCATCGTTATTTTGGAAATAAATAGGAGCAGCGGTATAATCTTTTAAAATGGCACCTGTATTTTCACAGGCAAAAGCTAAAGCTTGGTCTGTATTTCCTACCATCAATTCTTCGCCAAAAGCATTAATAAAATGTTTGGTTCTTCCAGAAATAACAATTTTTAAAGGAGACTTTTGAGTAATTGTAACTGTATCTCCAATATGATAACGCCATAAACCACCATTGGTAGAAATTACCAAAGCATAAGTTTTTCCTATTTCCAAATCTGGTATGGGAATAGAGTCAGGGAATTCTTTTTCTAATTGGTCAATAGGAATAAATTCATAATAAACACCATGATTTAAAAGTAAAAGCATGCTAGGGTCATTAGGTTCCGTTTGAAAAGCAAAATAGCCTTCGGAAGCATTATAAATTTCCATATAACGAAGTTTAGGAGCTAAAATTTCAAATTGTTTTTTATAAGGAACAAAACTAACAGCACCATGAAAAAAAACTTCTAAATTTTTCCAAACTTCTTGGATATGATTTTTTTGAGTTTTTTCTAATATTTTTTGAATAAGCACAACGGTCCAAGTAGGAACACCAGCAATGGAGGTTACATTTTGGTTCATGGTATAATTTGCCATAGCTTCAATTTTGGATTCCCATTCACTCATTAAAGCAATATTTTTAGGAGGTGTTCTAAATAATTCATAAAACGCTGGCATATTTTGTATTAAAACTGCGCTCAAATCACCATATTGAGAATGTTGATTTAAAGGATTAATCTGGTGAGAACCTCCAATACTTAAAGCTTTACCTTTGTATAAATTGCTATTAGGATAAAAATGAAAATAAGTTGCAAGCATATCTTTACCCGCTTTAAAATGTCCATTATTCAAGGATTCTTTGGAAATAGGAATAAATTTACTTTTAGCATTAGTGGTTCCTGAGGATTTGGCAAACCAGACAGTTTTACCTTTCCATAAAACGTTTTCTTCTCCTTTTAGAATTTTGTCTATATACTCATAAAAAGCTTCGTAGGTTCTGATAGGTACATTTTTTTGAAAATCAGAAATATTATGAATTTTTGAAAAATGATGATTGATACCAAAAAGGGTATCTTGAGCTTGAGAAATAAGATATTGAAAAACCTGTTTTTGAGTTTCAATGGGTTGATTTTGCCAAGGTAAAACTTGTTTTAAATAACGATTTTGAAAGTATTTTTTCCCTGCAAAATTGAATAAATCCCAAAACATATTTTTTTATTTGATTAATTGAAACTTTTCTCCCAGATAAACTCTGCGAACCTGTTCATCTGCAGCAAGTTCTTCAGGAGTACCCGCTTTTAAAATTTGACCATCAAATAATAAATAAGAGCGTTCTGTAATGGATAAAGTTTCTTGAACGTTATGGTCAGTAATAAGTACACCGATATTTTTTTGTTTCAATTTAAGAATAATAGATTGAATTTCTTCCACAGCGATAGGGTCAACACCCGCAAAAGGTTCATCTAATAAAATAAACTTAGGATCAACGGATAATGCTCTTGCAATTTCTGTTCTTCTTCTTTCTCCACCTGAAAGCATAATTCCTAAATTTTTACGTACATGGGTAAGGCTAAATTCTTCTAAAAGTTCTTGAACTTTTTCTTTTCTTTGAGTTCTATTAAGATTAGAACGCATTTCTAAAATTGCCATGATATTATCTTCAACAGATAACCTACGAAAAACAGAGGCTTCTTGTGCTAAATATCCTAAACCTAATTGTGCTCTTTTGTACATCGGCATGTCAGTAATCTCTTGATCATCAAGAAAAATTTTCCCGTCATCAGGTTTTATTAAGCCAACTATCATATAAAAAGTGGTAGTTTTACCCGCTCCGTTAGGACCTAATAATCCAACAATCTCACCTTGTGAGAGTTCTACATTTACACTTTTTACTACTGTACGTTTTTTGTATTTTTTGACAAGATTTTGAGCAAAAACTTTCATAATGGGTTAATCAAAAAATTGAACTTCTTTATTGGCTTTAACTTTTAGTAACATTTGATTGGCGTATTCTTCAAAACCTTTGTTACTTTTTTCATGAATTACCAGTGTTATTACTTGGTTTTTTACCATTTCATAAGGTAAAGGTTGTCCTGCTTTGATTACATCAATCATAAGAAAAAAATGGTAAGTAGGTTTAGGTTGATAAGTCATTGCAAAAGCAACGGTATTACTTGGAGCTAAAATGGAAAAATTTTGATTAGGAATTTTACTTTGAATTTTCTTTTGAAAAGTTTGGTGGTCAATCCAATCATCTTCTAAATGACAGTAAACTTTATTTTTTTCGCACCAATTCTTTACAATATTAAAATCTTCATCTTTAATAGGTTTTAGCCTTTTTTTGATTTCTGGTGTGTCAGTACGGTCTGTAGTGATGTAGTAACATTTATAATAATTTTGCCCTGCAACAAAAGAAGATTTTTTCTTTTCATACCAAGATTTTAAGGTATCCTCAGGTATATCATTGGCGTTTAAGTTTTTGATAAATTGATTTTTAAGTTCAATAATCATGAGCTTATCTTTATAGTTTTGCAGCATAGGCTCTACCTTTTTTTCTAAATTCTGTATTTTAGACTTTGCTTCATACACTAGAATCTGATCTGCTATCCATTGGTCAATAAAAAGACCAGCAATTCTAGCACTATCCATAGGGGATAAGTTGTCAGGAAGCATAGATTTTAAGTTTCCTAAAGTTAATTGGGAATCTTTGTATTGAACAATTACTTTGTTGTTTGGGTCATTATCGGAACTACAACTAATAAAAAAAATGAATAAAATTATCCACCACTTGGTCATACCGCAAAATTAATCAAATTTTATAAGTAAAGGAAAAAGTTCAATAAATATCAGAAATCCTAATTAAGAAAATGTAGAATGTTAAATTTTACGAAGCATAGTAAAAAAAGAGGTAAAAAGTGAAATAATTATCATAAAAATTTTGTTGTAAACTGAATTATTTTTTATATTTTTGTGATTGGATTTAAAATAATGCAATTAAAAAGATATATAATTTTGGTTTTTCTTGCTTTTGGAAGTTTTTTAAAAGCTCAACCTCCTTATTTTCCAAGTGGAGCACCCCAAATTGTTGCTACTCCTCCTGCACCATGGGCACCTGGAACCACAGTCAATTTCTCTATAACGATTGATAATTATAATTCTAGCCCCAATGGAATATCGGAATGGTTTCATGGTCTGGGGATTACTCCCGGAAGTTGTTGGACGAACTTAACTTATGGTCCCCCACCGCCTGCTTATACCAGTGGGGTTTGGATGGTAGATTTAAACCCTATTCCTCCTAAGAGTGGAGGTATTGCTATACCCGGTTTTTATTTTGATGGTACTGCAGGTTCTACTTCAGGATTTATTGATGGAATTACTAGTAACAACTGGGGCGATGGTTCTGGTTCAGGTCCTTGGACTTTTACTTGGTCGGCTACAGTTCCTGCTACTTTACCTAATCCTTGTGATTTGAGTATGCAAGTGAACGTTTTTGGTGATGGTGAGACGGGCTCTTGGACACAACTTCCGCCCGGTACCCAAGCGCCTATCATTTACCAAGCTTCTGTTACGCAATTTTGCACGGGCAAACCTATTACTTTCCCTTTTTCCCCAGGCACACCTAATCCTACCTTTACTTATCAATGGGATTTAACAGGAGCAACTTTATTAGCAGGAAATCCTAATTCTTATGGTCCTGTTACGGTTTCTTTTGCTAACCCCGGTAGCCAATTCGTGAGAAGAAGTGCTTTTGATTTATCGGGGAATTTAGTAGGCATTGATACTTTTACAGTAAATGTAACAGAGTCGCCTCTACCCTCATTCACTATTAGCCAGGGAGCCATTTGTGCAGGTGATACGGTAATAATTACTTATACAGGCACTACGGGAGCAGGTTTTAATTATAATTGGAACTTTTTAGGGGGTAACGTTATTAGTGGCTCGGGCTCAGGTCCCTATACCGTGGTCTTTAATACTCCTTTGGATGACTCTATCAAGGTTATTGTTTCTAATTCTGCTTGTTCAGATTCTTTTAAAGTTCGTTTTATTGTCAAACCTATTCCTAATTCTAATTTTACCATAGCGGGAAATTTTTGTTCAGGAGATACAATACGTTTTAATTATCCTTTTACGGTTGAACCAGGTATGAATTTTCAATGGAACTTTGGGAATGGTATCGTAATTTCTGGTCAAGATGCTGGACCTTATCAAGTTCTATGGACTTCCCCTCAACAAGATTCTGTGAGCCTGCTACTAACATGGAACGGTTGTTCTTCTTATACTTCCACGGTTTTTAATATAAAACAAAAGCCTATTGTAGATGCGGGGATAGATTATGTAAAATGTGCGAATACGCCTTGTGTTCCTTTGACAGCCTCGCTCATTCAAGGAGGACCTAACTGTTCTTATCAATGGACACCTGCAACGGGATTAGATAATCCGAACATTCTAAATCCTTGTGCAAGCCCGAGTGTAACTACTACTTACTACTTGGTAGCAACTTGTGGCGGCTGTCCTTCTATTGCAGATAGCGTAACGGTTTATGTTAAACCTCAACCCATTGCAGACATCTCCGTAGATTCAGTCTATATTTGCCAAGGAAATGGAGCCATGATTCCTGCATCAGTATCCGGAGGAACAGGAAATTTATCTGTTCAATGGTTCCCGACCATAGGTCTTTCTGACCCTTTTATTCCTAATCCTATTGCCAATCCTACGAGCAATACAAGGTATTATATGTTTGTTACCGATGCCAATGGTTGTGTTTCGGATACGGATTCTGTGTTTGTTCGCATAACGCCATTGCCTATTGTGAACGCAGGAGCGGATACTTTTATTTGTCTGAATTCTTCTAATGGTGTGCAACTCAATGCAACGGTCATCAATCCTATTCCCGGAGAAGTATTTACTTATTCCTGGACACCTACGACAGGTCTTTCTGACCCCAATATCCCTAATCCCATAGCGAATCCTAGTTCCACTACGATTTATACCGTCACTGTAACTTCTATCAATACAGGCTGTTCATCAGTCCCTACCACATTGGATTCTCTAGCCACTGTGATTGTAAATGTATTACCTGAGGTTCGTGCTAATGCAGGTGTAGATAAGGTCATCTGTGAAGGTCAAGGAACTTTTATTGGTGATTTGCCTTCGGGTGGAGGTCCTGATTATCAATATTTATGGACGCCTGCTACGGGCTTATCAGACCCTACCGTAAGAAATCCTTTTGCTAGTCCCACTACTACTACAACTTATACCTTAACCGTATTCTCTAATACCTGTGCTTCTCAACCTGATGAAGTTACAGTTACCGTGATTAATCCCCCTTCTGAAATTAATTTAGTAGATTTTACGATTTGTCCTGGAGATTCTTTATTATTAGACCCTGACGTACAAACTTCCTTACCTTATACAGTAAGATGGTCTCCGGGCAATCTTGTTTCTGATTCTACGGCTTTAAATCCTTATGCAATTCCCAGCCAAACTACTACCTATCAATTTTTTGTTAAGATAGATTCTTGCGAATTTTTAACTAAAACGTTTACTATTTTTGTAGTAGATACTCCTCAAGTAGAAGCTACGATTCAAGGTGTCAAAGAAGTGATGATTTGTAAAGGACAAACGGTAACTTTAAATGGTTCTATTACAGGCAATTATGATAATTTTGTTTGGACACCTTCTACGGGATTATCTGACCCTAACAGTTTAACGCCTACGGCAACTCCTGATGAAAGTACGGTTTACATTTTGGAAGTAAATTATCAAGGTTGTGTGAATAGAGATACGGTAGTTATTGCAGTAATGCCCCCGCTCAACGCGGATATTCAGCCTGATAGCTTAGATTTATGTCAAGGCAAGTCTTATACCTTGGTGGGAAGTGGGGGAATTGGTTCAGCAAGTTTCACTTGGTTTGCTGATGGTGTTTTCGTAGGTTCTGGTAACTCCTTGAATATCACTCCTACTTCTACTACAGAATATGTTTTAGAAGTTCGTGAAGGCTCTTGTGTGGCTTATGATACCCTAAAAGTGAACGTGAATTTGCAGTCTACTGCGGATTTTATTCCTTCTACTTTTAAAGGCTGTGCTGAATTAACAGTTAGCTTTTTAAGTAATAGTTCACAGGCTACTGCTTATCAGTGGGATTTTGGTGATGGTAATGTCTCTAACGAAGTAAACCCTGTTCATACTTATGACACTCCGGGGAGTTATATTGTTGAATTGATTACTTTAGGGACAGGGGGATGTGCGGATACTACTTATGCTAACATTTTTGTTTCTCCTCCTGCGGAAGCCCATTTTCATACTCAGCCTGATTACCAAGCAGGACCTATCTATTTGCCCAATGCGCAAGTATTTTTTATAGATTCTTCATTGAACGCTGTTCGTTGGATTTGGGATTTTGGAGATGGAAATATTAGTTTTGAGCAAAACCCTGTTCACGAATATTTATTGCCCGGTAATTATACCGTTACTTTGGTAGTTCAAGATGAAGGCGGTTGTTTAGATACTGTTGCTATTAGTTCTATTTCCGTAGAAGAACCTACTTATATCCTGCCTAATGTCTTTACGCCCAATGGTGATGGAGCAAACGATGTTTTCCGCTTTAATTATAAAGGAAAAGAAAGTTTTATGTTCCAGATTTATGACCGTCATGGAAAAAAATTATTTGAATCTAATCAACCTAATGAAGGTTGGAATGGAAATACGAATTTTGGACCTGCAGTAGAAGGAGTATATTTTTACGTGCTTCAAATCGGCAAGAAGAAAATTACAGGGAACGTTACATTGTTAAGATAGCGATTTCTGAGAGATATAATAAAAAACCTTTGCAATAAAGCAAAGGTTTTTTATTTATAGAAAGCGATTATCATTCACCAAGGAATGGATATCTATAATCCATTGGGGGTGCGAAAGTTTCTTTTATGGCTCTTGGTGAAACCCATCTTAATAAATTAAAAATGGCACCAGCTTTATCGTTAGTACCAGAACCTCTGGCACCACCAAAAGGCTGTTGACCGACGACAGCGCCCGTAGGTTTATCATTGATGTAAAAATTTCCTGCGGCATTTTGTAGTTTTTCTGTAGCCTGAGCTATGGCGTAACGGTCTTGTGAAAAGATAGCGCCTGTTAAAGCATAAGGCGAAGTCTCATCTATTAAAGTTAAGACTTTTTCCCAGTTCTTGTCTTCATAAACATAAACGGTTAAAACAGGACCGAAGATCTCTTCTACCATGGTTTTGGATTTAGGGTTAGTGGTAATAATTACCGTAGGTTCAATAAAATAACCTTTGGATTTATCATAATTCCCACCGAATAAAATATCCGATTGGGAATCTACTTTAGCCCATTCAATATAGCTAACAATCTTATCAAAAGCACGATTATCAATCACTGCGTTAATAAAGTTTTTGGGGTCTTCAGGACCTCCCATTTTCATGGATTTTAAATCGGTTTCTAAGTAATTTTTTACTGTATCCCATAAACTTGCAGGGATATAAGCACGAGAAGCGGCGGAGCATTTTTGTCCTTGGAATTCAAAGGCACCTCTTGCTAATGCCACACTCAAAGCTTTTACATCAGCAGAGGGATGAGCAAAAACAAAGTCTTTTCCACCTGTTTCTCCGACTATTCTAGGGTAAGAGCGGTATCTTCTAATATTTCTACCGATTGTTTCCCATAAATTTTGAAAAACTCCCGTAGAACCTGTAAAATGCAGCCCTGCAAATTGACTGGAAGAAAAAATCACCTTTCCTGCGGTAGGACCATCTGCATAAATCAAATTAATCACCCCTTCTGGTAGCCCTGCTTCTAGTAAAATTTCCATAATGAGTCTTGCGGAATAAACTTGAGAATCAGCACACTTCCAAACCACTACATTTCCCATCATAGCAGGAACAGTAGGTAAATTACCAGCGATAGAAGTAAAATTAAAGGGCGTCAAAGCGAAAATGAAACCTTCTAATGGTCTATAATCCAATCTATTCCATGTTCCGGGAGCAGAAATGGGCTGATTTTGATAGATTTGCGTTAAAAAATAAGCATTAAAACGGAAGAAATCTGCTAATTCACAGACTGCGTCAATTTCAGATTGGAAAATATTTTTAGATTGAGCGAGCATGGTAGCGGCGTTCATTTTATGTCTGTAAGGACCTGTAATGAGTTCAGCGGCTTTTAAGAATATAGCCACGCGGTCCTGCCAAGCCATTTTTTCCCATTTTTCTTTTGCTTTTAAAGCGGCTTTGATAGCGGCTCGTACATGGTCTGCATTTCCTTGATGAAAATAACCGATAACATGTTCGTGGTCATGAGGAGGGGAAATTAATCTTTTTTCTCCGGTATATACTTTTTCTGAACCAATATACATCGGAATTTCAATGACTTCCGAACGCATTTTTTGTATTTCTTTATCTAAAAGTCTTCTATCTTCTGAACCCGGTTCATAATTTTTTACGGGTTCATTCTTGGGTGTGGGTACTTGAAAAATTCCATTCATATAATTGTATCTTGATTACACAAAAGTAATAGAATTATTTCAATAATTAGGTAACAAAAGTGATGAAAAAATGATTTATCTTGCTAATTCTGAAAAGAGAAAAAATTATGTACAATTAAGCGTGAGCCTTGCTATTCTTATTGAGTATTTCCCTTCTAATCAATTTACCACTTCTATACAAATCATAATTTACCCTGTTTCTATGTTTTTTTCTTGTTATTTCTACATGCTCATGAAACCTAAAAAAAAATAAAAATTAGAATATTGATTATCAATAAATTAAAAATAATATTTTTTTTTCACTTAACTTTTAACCAAGTAATTTTGTAGAAAAATTTTATGATTTTTGATTTCATTTCGAGTCTAATAACTCCCAAAGAAAAAAAATTTTATCCTTTATTTGAAAAAGCTACTTCAAATTTAATAGAAATATCCAAAACTTTTCATGAGTTTATACATTCAGAAGGCACACATCAACAAGAACTATTTAAAAAAATTGAGCAATTAGAACAAATTGGAGATGATGTTACCATTGAAACTTACCGTGAAGTTTTATCTACTTTCTTAACCCCTTTGGATAGAGAAGATATTCACGCATTAATTACAGCGGTAGATGATATTGTAGATGCTATTTACGGATCTTCTAAACGAATTATGCTCTATAAAGTTTCTCCAAAATTGCCTAATATTCAAAAACATGCTGAAATATTATTGAAAATTTCACAAGATGTTCATCAATTAATGATAGAACTTCGCGATTTAAAAAACCGTGAAAAAATGAAAACATTAATTAATAACCTAAAAGAAGCGGAGTTTGAATCCGATAATAGCTATGAGCATGCCATTGCAGAACTTTTTGATACGGAAACCAATGTAGGTTTAATTTTCAAAAAAAGAGAAATTTACAGTTACTTAGAAAAATCTGTTGATTATGTAGAAAATGTAGCTGTTGTTTTTGAAACTATTTTAGCTAAAAACGCTTAAATTTTTAATTTATGACATTTTTGATTGTAATCATTGCATTAGTGATCATTTTTGATTTTATCAATGGCTTTCACGATGCAGCCAATTCTATTGCAACGGTTGTAGCCACAAGAGTTTTGAGTCCTTTTGTAGCAGTATTATTTGCTGGTTTTTTTAATTTCGTGGCTTATTTTTTATTTGAAGCAAAAGTTGCTGCTACCGTTGGTAAAGGCATAGTAGACCCTGATGTTATCAGTTTAACTGTAATTGGAAGTGGTCTTGTAGGTGCCATTTTTTGGAATTTATTGACATGGTGGCAAGGTATTCCTTCTTCTTCCTCTCATGCTTTAATTGGCGGTTTAATGGGTGCTGCATTAGTGGGTGCAGGTTTTGACTCCGTGAAATGGTCTAATGTCCTTACAATATTTTCATTTATTTTTGTTGCTCCTGTTATAGGTTTTGTTTTTGCATGGATTATAAGCGGGATTTTAATTTTAATAGTTAGAAGAGGTCAACCTCGTAAAATTGATAAATGGTTTAGAGGTATACAATTATTTTCTGCTGCTTCTTTTAGTATTGGACATGGAGGGAATGATGCTCAAAAATCTATGGGTATCATTTATGCGGCAATGATTGTTTCGGGAAGTATTTCTAAATCTGATCCCTTGCCAAGTTGGGTGGCTTTAGCTTGTTACTCTGCTATGGGGCTTGGTACCATGATGGGTGGGTGGAAAATCGTAAAAACTATGGGTGAAAAAATTACGAAATTAAAACCTTTTGAAGGCGTTTGTGCTGAATCTGCTGGTGCTTTTACTTTATTTGGTGTTTCTTCTTTAGGTATCCCTGTTTCTACTACACATACCATTACCGGTTCAATTTTTGGGGTAGGTGCAAGAAATAGAGCTTCCGCTGTGAAATGGGGAGTTGCAAGAAGTATTCTTAAAGCTTGGATTTTTACTATTCCAGCTTCTGCGGCTGTATCAGCAGTAACTTTCTTTTTGTTCAAAGCCTTAGGTTTATAAAAACTGAAAATTCTTATTTCTTATTAGGGTTGAATGTTCAATCTGTGTGTTAATAATTACTTTGATTAAAATAAATTTAATGGATTGCTTTTTCTACGCTTAAACTCTTTGTCTATTAACAAGAATTCTCTTCCCGATTGACCTTTAACAGAAGAATTTTCTTCAGCTCTTCTAAATAAATAGGGTAACACAGCTTCAACAGGACCATAAGGCAAATATTTACAAACTTTATGCCCTGCTTTTGCTAAATTAAAGGAAATATGGTCTGACATTCCTAAAAGCTGAGCAAAATATACCCTTTCATCATTGGGGGCAATATTTTTATTTTGCATTTCTTGAATTATGAGCTGGCAAGACTCTTCATTATGAGTACCTGCACATAACCAAACTTCTCCTAGATGTTCTAATGCAATTTGAGCACATAAATTGAACAATTTATCGGTTGCTTGTTTATTGGGGTTCATTGGAGTTGGATAATTTTTTTCTTTAGCTCTTAGATTTTCTTTTTCTAAATACGCTCCACGAACCAATTTTACACCCAATATATAGCCTTTTTGTCTCGCTTTTTGAATTAATTCTTGAAAATAACCTAATCTATCATGGCGATAACATTGAATGGTAGTATAAACACATGGATAATCATGGTTATATTTTTCCATCATTTGTTCCGCTAATTCATCAATAGTATTCTGAATCCAAGATTCTTCAGCATCAATATAAACTGTTTGTTTTAAATCATAAGCTTTTTTACAGATTTCATCTAACCTTTGAAGAATTTTTGCAAATGCTAAATTGTCACTGTCAGACATTTTTCCAGACTGATAATTTTCTAAAACAGAAAAACTTCCTATACCTGTGATTTTTAAAGCAGAAGCACAAACTAATGAATCATTAGCTGCATATTCAACGGTTTTAATCAGTTGGTCTTTACACTTATCAAAGCCAGCTTCTGTTTTTTCACCTTCAACTGCATAATCTAACAACGTAGAAACACCATATTTCCCTAATTGCTCTATAGTTTGATTTACATCTTTCAATGAAGTTCCACCGCAAAACTGTTTAAAGAAGAAATCTTTTAATAAAAATTCTATGGGTAAATGTAGTTTTAATGCTGTATTAACCCATTTGGGTCCATTTTTCACTAAACAAGAGTATTGCATGCTCTTAAATAGCCACCAACTTTTTCTTAATTGTTGATTATTCTTATAAGCAAAAGCTATACTTGTATTTTGAAAATCCACTGGGGTATGTTCTAGAATGTTTTCTTTCATATACTTTAGATCTTTTTGATGCGTTGTAAATCTCTTTTTACTTCTTTTTCTTTGATACTTTCACGTTTATCATACAATTTTTTCCCTTTTGCAAGTGCAATTTCCACTTTTGCAAAATTTCTTTCATTAAAATATACTTTAATAGGAATGATGGTCATACCTTTTTCCATTTTTTGCTGGATACGCAGAAGTTCAATTTTCTTTAATAACAATTTTCGCACTCTTTTCGGTTCAACATTACTAAAAGAACCCATTTCATAAGGCGAAATTTCCATATTTTTGATATAAAGTTCACCCTTATCAAAGTAACAAAAAGCATCTTGAATTTGGGCTTTTCCTTCTCTTAATGATTTAATTTCTGTTCCCGTTAAAACAATTCCACAACTAAATTTTTCAATAAAGAAAAATTCAAATGAAGCTTTGCGATTTGTAATTGTAGGTTTATAGTTCTTATCTTTATTTTTTTTTGCCATTTTTTTATTGGGGTTTATCCATACAAAGTTCTACTAGAACACTATTCGTTGATTTTGGATGTAAAAATGAAATAATTTTGTTGTCTGCTCCTTCTTTAGGAATATTGTGAATTAATTGAAAATGATTCTCTTTTAATCTTTGAATTTCATTTGTAATATTATCGGTTGCAAAAGCTATATGATGTATTCCTTCACCTTTTTTTTCAAGAAATTTTGCAATTGCGGAATCAGGATCAATACTTCCCAAAAGTTCAATTTTAGTTTCACCTAATTCAAAAAAAACTGTTTCAACTCCCTCACTTTCAACAATTTCTGTTTTATATGGGGGGATACCTAATAATAAAGTAAACAACTCTGTAGATTTTTTTAAATCTTGAACTGCAATTCCTATATGCTCAATTTTGGGTATCATCTAACAATGAATAAAATCACAAAATTAAATAATTTTGACTTATGTAATTGAGGATATAATAAAATAAGTGAATGCGAGGGACGAAATGACAAATGGGAAGGTATGAAAAGACCTTACTTTTTTTATAAAAAAATCATCTTAAGTAACTTGCTTTTTAAAAAAAACTATTTTTGTTGAATAAACGAATAGACAGCTATGCACATTTTTAAAATTTTATTGATTTTTATTGTTATATTTTTCAGTAGAGTTCATTCACAGGATATAAGGCTAAAAGGAACTAAAAAAAATAAACCACAAGAAAAGGAACAGACGTCCCCTATTAAAGAGGAGCGTTTTTATGAAATCACAGGAAAGGTTATGGATTCTAAAACGTCAGAACCTTTGCCAGGGGTAAAAATATATCTGAAAGACAAAACCGAAATAGGAACTCTAACGGATTTAAATGGTAATTTTTATATTAAGAATTTAGAACCTCAAAATTGGACTCTCGTAGTGAACTATATAGGTTATCAACCGAAAGAAATTACAGAGGTGAACCCTCAAAATTTGAAAAGTCCTTTGATAATTAGCTTACAGGAAGTAGGTGTGGAAATGCAGGAAGTAGTTATTCAATCTAATGTAAGAAAGGAGGCAGAAGTATCAGCGATTTTGCTTCAAAAAAATAATTTGAATATTTCTGATGTTTTTTCAGGGGACATGATATTAAAAAGCAGTTCTGATTTGTTTATCAATACCGCTTTGAGCAGAATGCCAGGTATAAGTATTGTGGAAGATAAGTATCTAGTATGCAGGGGAATGCCAGAACGATATAATTCCATTTTATTTAATGGCGCTTTGATGCCTGTTTTACATGCAGATAAACAAACTTTTAGTTTTAATAACTTGCCTTCTAATATTATCTCTCAAATTCAACTGACAAAAAGTTATTCTTCTGATATTCCTGGAGGTTTCGGGGCAGGAGTTATTGGCTTCGAAACCTCTGATATGCCTGAAAAAAATCAAATACTTTTCAATTACCAATTAGGATTTAATCCTAATATCTCTTTTCAAAAAGATTATTTCCCTAAAATGGATAACTCAAAGGGGAAAATAGGGACATTTAGTAAGGTAAATGGATTTTTACCCGATAATTTCCCTGATGCACAAACTATTCAAAATTTACCTACCCATTCTGATGAAAATGCAAACTATGGAAAACAATTGAATTCCCATTTTGAAGCCATCCAACAAGTGGTTAGACCCGACCAGTCCTTGGCTTTTCAACTACAAAGAAAATATGAATGGAACGAAAATCGTCAATTCGGTTTTACTTGGGCTTCTAACTTCTCAGAAATCTTTTCTAAAGAAAAAACTCAGTTCAAATTCTTTGAAAATTTTGATAAAGATTTAGGCTATAATCCTGTTTCTGATTCGGGAAGTATGTTTATTAACAAAAGTACTCAAACCTTTCATCAAGTTTTGAATCTGAATTACTCTAGTTCTAAATTTCAGTTGCACTGGAAAAACTATTTTTCTAAAAGTCAATGGTCTAATTTTTCACAAAGCATTGCAGACTACAATTTTGTGGATATAGATAATGATATTAATGTCTGGTATCATTATAAATATTGGCTGAACCGTGTTGAAAAACAGAATCTTTATTCTACACAATTGATTTCAGAATACCAAACCCATAAAACCTCCAAAAGCCAAAGCAAAATACTTGCAAAATTATTTTTTAATACCAGCCAATATGAGATTCCTTTGAATTATCCCCTTTATTCGGAATATGATAGCAGTATGCAAGATTTTCGATTGACGGGAGAGTATTTAGAAAGCTTTTATGACCTGATTTTTATGTGTAATTCTTTACAAAAACAAAATGATAGAATGATTGGTACCAACTTAGAGTGGAAATATCAAAAGAAATTAAAGGAAAATGACCACTTTTATTTATCTTTGGGTACTTTTGTACTTTCTCAAAATAGGACTTTTCAAAGTAGGAATTTAGGTTTAGTACCTGCAAAAAACGATTCTAGTTTATTGGATTTGACCCAGTTTTCGGTAATTCCTTACCAGTTTGATTTTCCTTATAGTGAAATAAAGCCTTATCATTTTGTAACTTATGACATTACTACGGATTATAGTAATTATTCTGCTAAAGCATTGAATCTTGCTCCTTATATTCAAGCCCATTGGACTTTCAAGGAACTTTGGATTTTTCATGCAGGCGTAAGATATGAAATCTATAAGCCTTTAGTTTCGAATCATTTTATTCGTGGACAAGACACTGTTTTAGTGCAAGAGAGCCAAAAAGATTTGCTTTTTAATTTAGGAGTGAGTTACCAACTCAATGAAACCATGAAACTCAAAACTACTTATTCTTCAACTATTGTAAGACCTGACCTTCGTGAACTTTCTCGTTTAGAGTATTTTGATTATTATCAATCCATTTTCTGGGCAGGAAATCCCCATTTAAAAAGGACGCAAATTCATAATATAGATTTACGTTATGAATGGTTTAGAAACGGTAAAAATTTATTTTCTGTTACTGGATTTTATAAAAATATCCAAACGCCCATAGAACAAACCTTAAGGCAAGGGGATTTGGGCTATGTAATGGTATATGAACTGAATAACGCGAAAATCGCATACAACGTAGGAATAGAGTTAGAAGCACGCCAACAATTGGCAGAAACAGGCTTCCTTCAAAATTTTAAATTTTACGGGAATTTAATGTTCCAAACGAGCCAAGTAAATGATGATAGAACAGGGAACACCCAAAGACCTTTACAAGGGCAAAGCCCATATTTAATTAATGCAGGTATTTTGTTTACAGAGCCAAAGTCTAAAATCAATGTAGATATATTTTATAATCGTTTTGGGAAACAGATTGTTATTGTAGGTACTCCTGAAAAATTTACCAATTTGTATTTATTACCTAGAAATCGTTTAGATATTCAAATAAGTAGAAGTTTTGGTAAATTTCAAGCCAAATTAGCCATTCAAGATGTATTCAATCAACCTTATATTAGAAGACAATATTACGATGGAGGTTTTTACCAAGATAATAAGTTTACGCGTTTGGCTACGCTTTATACGTTGGCATTACAATATAGATTTTGATTTAGTTTCGGGAATCTAATCCCCGTTTGAAGTGTTCAATGAAAAGTTAGTTTATGATTTTTAATTGAGTATTATAAAGGAAACACAATCCCCATTTGAAATCCATATTTTGTTTTATCATTATGAAAAAATGTACGGTGATAACGGAAAAATATTGGTCTTCCTATATCCAAAATTGTTTCAAAGAAATAATTGGGAACAACGATTATTTTAAAACTTTCCATACTTTCATAATCACTATAAAAATTAATACCCATACCAGTTCTTATGCAAATTAAGCTATGTTCATCATTTTTATCCACAAAACCTATTCTACCATATAAATATGGGATATACTCATAAAAATATACATTTTTAAATTGAATACTATTTGCAAGGGTCAAACTTTGGTTAATGCCGATAGCATAATTTTTATGAGAGGTAATAAGGTCTAAATTGTGATGCAAGCCACAAGAAAAATAAAGTAGCATAGGCTCAAAGCTAAAATTTTGATATTGAATAGCTTGTATTTCACTAAATGCGGCTATTGAATGCGTTTTATATTTAGAATTTTGACTCTTTATAAAACCATTGTATAAAAATATAAAAAACAAAAAGCCGATTATTTTTTTCATTAAGTTTAGTTTGTCAAAAATAATGAGTTTTTGCAAACTAAAACAAATTATTTAAGGATTTAGATAAATTTCTCTGAGACCATTCGGGAATTTAGTGTATAACGAATGGTTTTTTTTGTCCCATTTAATAATGGTTTCGTCAGTAATTGGCAACAAAATTTCTTTATTAAGATATAAAATGACAATCAAATCTTGAGCGGGCATTTCAAGTACTTCTTTTACTATGCCTGTTTCACCATGATTTTCATCAATTACTTTTGCATTAATGATTTCATGATAATAAAATTGTGTGTCATCTTTTAAAGTAGGTAATTCCGAAATAGGGAGATATAATAGTTTATTGACATAGTTTTCAGCATCATTTCTATCTATGATTTCTTCAAATTTTACAAGAAAATCATTTTGAAATGGTTTAATATATTCAACGTGAAAAGCATGGAAAGTACCATGCTTTTCTATGTAAAAAACATCAAGTTTTATATATCTTAAAACGTCATCAACATCAAAAGCAATTTTTAATTCCCCTTTGATACCATGGATTTTAACAATCTTTGCAACCAAAAAATAATCCTGATTTTCAGGCATTAACCTTCTGTATTTTCTGCAGAAACAGATTTTTTAGATTGAATTTTTGCTTCAATTTTAGCTCTTTTTTCTTTTTCTTTTTCAAGAAGCTCTGCTTTAGATTTTGATTTAGCTTCATTAATTTGTTTTAAAACAGAATCTTTTTTGGAATCATTTTTAATTTTCCAATCTTGAAAAGCTTTTTCAATTTCTTCAGAAGTTTTACCTTTTTTACTTAAATGATATTTTAATAAAATTCCTTCTTTAGAAAGTAAAGATTTAACGGTTTCAGTAGGTTGAGCACCTTGATTTAGCCATTTTAAAGCTAATTCATGATCTAGCACCACCTCTGCAGGATTCTGCATAGGATTATAATAACCAATTTTTTCAATAAAACGCCCATCTCTAGGAGAACGAGCATCAGCAGCTACTACATGATAAAATGGACGATGTGACCTTCCATCCCTTCTTAATCTTAATTTAACCATATTTTTGGGTACATCTTTATGAAAATGCAAAATTAGAGGATATTTTTAAAACCACAAAATTTTTTTATATTTGTATATTATTTTTTATGAAAATCCTTATTTATGCTTTAGGTGGTGGGCTTGGGCATATCTCTAGAGCTTATAAATTATCCCAATTATTAAGTTCCTTACACGCTAATGCCAATATTATTACTATTGCTTCTCACCAGAATATTCCAGTATTTTTACACAAAAATCTACAAATTCAATGGATTTATCCTGATAATATTCAAAATTTGACCTCTATATTGAAAACTTTTATAAGTAGTTTTAATCCAAATCTCTGGATTACAGATGTTTTTGCAAATGGAATTTTCTATGAATTACCTTACATTTTAAATGATTTTTCGTTCTTCAAAGTGGTTATTTCCCGCATTCTAAACTATGAAGCTTGTAGATTTTTTTCTGAAGTTCATTATGATGAAAGTTGGCAAATTGAATGGTTGCCTGAATATATGAATGAATATGTTTATAATCTATCTTCAAAAAATTTAGAAGTAAAACTACCTATTTTGCAAAATTCAGAATGGTTAATAAATGGCAAAAAGTACATTATTCATGCAGGTAGTCAAGAAGAAATTAATAGCTTAAATAATAAACACCCAGATTTTGAAATCATGAACCCTTTTGAATGCTACCCATTGCCTATTTTTGAAGATTGTGAGTTGGTTACAGCAGCAGGTTGTAATATTTTGCAAGATTTATGTTATATTGAAAAAAAACATTATATTTACCCTCAATATCGTAAATATGACGATCAATGGATAAGAGCAAAAAATTATACTCTTGTAAAAAATTGGTTTACAAAGTTTTAATATTGTATTTTGGAATACATAACTTTAGAATACTGGGTCAAGAATTAGATTCCATTCCTATATATATACACCAAATGGATTCATTGAAAACCAATGCTCCGAATCAAGCATTGTTGATTGCTCAAAATATAAAAGCACAAGTTCTTGTCCATAATGATACTGATTTGCAAGGATTGTTTTTTAATTTACAAGGTGTTTGTTATAAGAATAAAGGTAAATATAATGAAGCTATAAGTAGCTATAAAGAGGCATTAATATACTTTGAAAAAAATGATAATATTGTATCCATGGCGGGTGTTTATAATAACTTGGGTTATGCCTATAGGGTACAAGGAGAGTATAAAAATGCTTTAAACTATTTTCTTAAAGGTCTTGATATTTTTAAAAAAGAGAGAAATACAAAATTCATAATTACTATATTAAACAATATCGGAAGTTTATATTTTGTACAAAAAAAGTATGATAAAGCAAAAGAATTTTTTTTAGAAGCTATAGATTCTAGTCAAATAATTAATGATTTTATTGCTATAGCTTTTGCTTATAATAATCTCGGAGAAATTGAGCTGAGAGTTGGGAATTATCAACAAGCAAAAATTCTATTTTTAAAATCTAAAAAACTCAAGGAAAATAGCAAAGATAAAAGATCTAAAGCCAATACTTTTGCTAATCTATTCTCAACGTATTTTCATTTGAATAACTCTGATTCTTCTAATTTTTACTATCAACATGCAAAAGATTTATATCTAGATATTAAAGATAGTCTTGGACTACAAAAGCTAGAATTACAAAAAACAAACTTTAATATTGTGAATCAAGATATTAATAAAGGAAAGTCTGATATTCAAAAATTGGAGAAACTTATTTCTGAATTAAAAGGGAAAAATATTGGTCCTGTTCTGCTTCAAACTTATCATAATTTGTCAGTTGCTTATGCTAATGAAAAAAACTATGAAAAAGCTTATTTTAATTTTATAGAATTCTTTAAACTTCATGATTCTTTGAATAATCTGAAAACCTCTCATTATGTAGATCAATTAGAAGCACAGTTCAATAATAATCATAAAACGGAAAGAATTAAGCTTTTAGAACAACAAAATCAAATTGAAATTTTAGAAAAAGAAAAAGTTAAAAATGCAAATTTTTGGTTAGCAATTATTGTTGGGTTTACCATACTTATTTTGTTGTTAACTTTTAATTTAATTTATAATAAACAAAAAACTCAGAAAATCTTGGAACAAAAAAATCTAGTTATTGAAAAATCATTACAAGAAAAGGAACTACTCTTAAAAGAAATACATCACAGAGTAAAAAATAACTTACAAATTATTTCCAGTTTATTAAATCTTCAAGGAAAACAAGAAAATATTAGCGCGGAAGAGTTACTCAAGCAAAGCAAAGATAGAATTTATGCTATGTCTGTTATTCATGAAAAACTCTATCAAACTCAAGATTTTCATTCTATAGACTTAAAAGATTATTTAGAGAATTTAAAAGAATATTTTATAGAAACCTATGGTCTTGATTCAAAACAAATTCATATAGATTTACAATCCGATACAATTCCTATTGATATTGATAAAATTGTGCCTTGTGGTTTAATTATCAATGAAATTATTTCAAACGCTATTAAATATGCTTTTGATTCTTTAGAAAATCAAAAAGTTATTTCTATTCAAGCACATCAAAAAGAGAATTTTTGTATTTTAACTATTGGGGATAATGGTAAAGGTTTGCCAACAGATTTTCAACCTGAAAAAAAACAAACCTTAGGATTTCGATTAATTCACGGCTTAGTGAAACAAATAAAAGGTAATTTACAAATTTTTAATCAGCAAGGTAAAAAATTTAATATACAATTTCCATTATGAAATACGCTCATATTCATTTAGTTATTAATCATTTTGCATTGTATTCTTGCTTTTTTTATGTAGGACTAAGTATCTACAAGCATTATCAAAAACAAGAAATTGAACCTAAAGTTGCTTTATGGATTCAATTGTTTTTTGCAATAATCATGTTAGTTCTAAACTTTTCAGGCCACCAAACAGAACATCAAGTTGCTTCTTATTTACAAGATACTGATGGATCTTTTATGCACAATCATGAAGAATGGGGAGAATTAGCAGTAAAATTAGGAATCTTTAATGCATTGATTCATTTTTTAGCTTTAAAATTTCCTTGGGCAAAAAAACTTACATGGGTAACTTTAATTTTGTTATTAATGTTTCTTTTTGTTGCTTCTTATTACGGAGGTCAATTAGCTCATCCTGAAATTCGATAAATTGGGGGTTTTATTACAAGCCAAAAGATTGTAAGGGAATGAAATTGCGATTTTATTGCATGATATGCGTGAGGGATGCGAAGGGCTTGGCACTGCCTTTTTCCGCTTTTGAAAAAAGCGGAAAAAGGATTGCTGAAACGAAGTGTAACCCGAAGCCAGCCCGACCCTGAGCGTTTAGCGAAGGTGCACGCCCTAATATTTATGAATTAATGATAAAATTTCTTTACAATTGTTTGATTTTCAGTTTGTAATGTCATAATATAGATACCTTTAGGAAATACCCACTCAAATTGAGTTTGATATTCATTTAGATTTTTGTCGTAAAGCAATTTTCCTTGTAAATCAAAAATTTGAACATGATGAATTAAATATTGGCTTTTTAATTGGTAGTTTTGGTCATTCAAAGGAATGAGATAAACATTAGATTCGTTTTGAAAAGAATGGGGAGCCCGTGTAGTAGTACTTTGAGAGGAGTCAACTCTTACAATCCATAAATCAGAACCTCCGTTATTCAATTGAAGGAAACCATCATTGGAAAAGGATCTACCAATTGCTACTACTGAATTTATATTCAGAACTTCAATACCCAAAATTACTTCGTTTAAAGAACCTCCACAGCGATATTTCCATAAAAGGTTACCCGAAGAATCGGTTTTAAGAATCCAAAAATCTTGTAAACCAAAGTTTACACCTGTTGCATCGTTATCAGTACTTCTCGTGAAGGCACCTATATAAATATTATTCAGAGAATCTTTTTTAGCATCAAAAGCAAATTCCCAATTGGTACCACCATAATTTTTATTCCACAAAACATTGCCTTGTGTATTGCATTTAACGATCCAAACATCACCATTTCCACCATAATAACTGTTGATGATAGAGCCTGTACCCATGAGCCTTCCAATTAAATAAAATTCTCCATTACCTGCATCAACGATGTTTCCAATTGCATCACCTCCATTTGAACCCACTTTTTTAGACCAAATTACATTTCCATTGTTATCAATTTTTTCATAGTGAATGTCATCGGAAGCAGCGTCATTAAAATTTGGGCTTGTATAACCAGCAGCAATAAATCCTGATCCATCAGAAAGTTCCATTACTCTGAAAAAGTTATCTAAATAATCTTGTGAGTTACTATCAGGTCCTAAATAGGTTTTGCTCCAAATACGATTACCATTGGAAGGATTAATTTTGATAACCCAAGATATTCCTGAACCTGTTCCTTGTAAATCTCCATTAGATGAAATACTTTCCCCAACCGCTAAGAAATTACCATCGGAAGTTAAAATTACATCATATAAATAATCGGCATCTGAACCACCGTATCTTTTAAACCAAACTAAAGCACCATTTTCATCTAATCTCAATAAAAAGCCATCAGAACTTCCTTTAGAATTGGCAAAATCGTTAGAATTTGAAAGTGTACTACCCGCAATAACGCAACCACCATCATTTAAAGCCAATACTTTATAGGCTCTTTCAAAATCATTGCCACCAAAACTTTTAGTCCAGAGAGTGTCCCCTTGTAAATTCAATTTGATTACGTATATGTCTTCGCTACCATAATTGAAGAGTAAATCACCATCATTTGATTGTGAAGAGGAAACAGCAAATATAAAATTTCCATATTTAGAAATAGAAGCACCCGGAGAGCCTAAGTTATTAGGTAAGGTTAAGCCATTTACTTCATTCAGAGTACCACCAAGTGTTTTTGTCCATATAGTATCTAATTGTGCTTGTAAGATATTAAATTCAAAAAGAAAAAAATAAACTAATACGAAATTTTTTAAATTGAGCATAAATTTTAATTTTATGCAAACTTACAACATAAATTGAGAAAAGTCAAGAAAAAAAATGAATTAAGATTCATGAAAAAGAAAATTATTAATTTGCAACTCTATTTTTTTAGTCTTACAACAATTAAAATGCCACTTAGTGCTTTTACATAATCAAAAAGGGGTGTATTGATATAAATTACAGTATATGTGCTAAAGCTAATCCAGCAAATTCTTGGAATAATGTATCTTCGGGATCAATTTGATAAGCATCTAAAACTTGATTTTGAATTAGATTTTTAGCAGTATCTAAATCTTGAATTTCAGCTAACTGATCACAAAACTTTTTTAGTGCCTCTAAATCCCCTTTAAACAATTTTTGTGAATATTGAAACTGCTTATTTAATGGAATTTTTTTGATTTTTACTTCTTTTTTTGTTGTGCTTGTGGTTGGAGTTACAGGTTTTATAGTTTCTTTAATTAATGGCTCTTCTTTTTTAGTAAAAGGTTGTTGTTGTAAAGTTTTGGTTTCTACAATAGTCTGGTTGATTTCTTTAGGTTTTTGTTCAATAACTTGATTTTCAATATTAATTATTGAATTACCCATCAATTCTTTAAATTTTAATGAACGGTAATATTCAATGCTATTTCCGGAAAATCTTTCATAATTCATGATTGCTTTTTGATAAAGCTCTTGAAACAATTCTTTTGAAATTTTTTCAAGTTTATGGTTTTCAGCGTATAAAAGAATACTTTGTAATACAAAATCAAAATCATGAAAATAGGGTATATATTGAGAAATCAATTGAACAGAAACCTCGTTTTTTGTTGCAAAGAAAAAATTTAAAAAGGAATTTAAGGGTTCATTTAAAAGTTTTATGGTGTTATAAACAGCTTTTTCTAAAAGGATTTTAAAATCTTTTTGCTCTATATATATATGATTGGATAAAACATTTAAAAATTCATCTAATGCTTCTTTAACCTCAGGGTGCTGAAAATTAAAATAGGGATGTTTTAATTTTTGAATTTGTGATTTCCAATCTATATAAATTTGAAATAACAAAAATCTATTGATTTGCTCATAAGAACAAAACTCAGCAATTTGTTTCCCATTTAAAAATGCTTGGTATTTTACTTTTGAGAATAAATCATTACTTATTTGCTCCACCGAAGCGTTTAATTGATTTTCTGTTAGCATAATGAATCACGCAAAGGTAAATAAAATAGTTTAAAATTAAAAGTGAAAAGTTCAATAGTAATACAGATACCTTTATAAAGAAGAAAACATTAGTGAGACGCTCACAAATAATAAAAATTATTAATTTAAATGATTTTTAGATATTACTATCCCCATAACCCTGCAAATGAAGATAAATATAAAAGCAATAACAAACCAATTATAACCATAAACACAATATAAGTGTTTATTCGGTTCTTTTGTCCTTCAGCTTTTGCTTCCTTGAATTTTTTTATAAGTTTAAACCAAAGGTAAATATTTATAGCTAAAACAATTAGAAATCCAGTAACTGTAATCAAAATAAACCAACCAGGATTATATAAAAATAAGCCAAGGCTTAAAAAAACAATAGCTACGGGAAGCAATAAAGTGAATAATAAAAGCAAAATAGGTACTGTTATCCAATCTGACTTTTTTTCTTTTACAGGCTTTTCCTTTTTAGC
>CAZBPK010000089.1:0-8795 GCA_964493765.1 uncultured Bacteroidia bacterium
TGTAGTTGGGGTCTAAGATACAGCCCTTTGGTTAAAAGGCAGATGCTCTAACAGATGTGCTACTGAATAGGGATGAATTTTCAGTGCCCAGAAGGAGAATCGACCTCCTAGGCCTGTTAAAGCACTAACACCTTAAAGTTGCGTGTCTACCAATTCCCCCATCTGTGCGGGGGTTTGAATTTTGTGATTTTCATGGGATTCGAAGCCATGACCCTTTGCTTAAAAGGCAAATGCTCTACCAGCTGAGCTACGAAATCAATCTTATTCTCGTGATTCCGATGGGATTCGAACCCATGACCCTTTGCTTAAAAGGCAAATGCTCTACCAGCTGAGCTACGGAATCATTTTTATTGTATTTTTGTGCGATAATTTTATTTTACCTTCCAAAAATGTTTCGCAAAATTACTACATTTACCTTTACGAATAACAAAAAAATATCTTTTTTTGTCCTATTTTTTTTTCATTTTTTTACAACAATTTGTCAATCAAATATTTATATACAAAAAAATCCTAATGAACTCAAAAATATTTACCTAAAACTTTTTCAAGAAAATGCCAAACCAGAAGAAATCAAAGCTTTGTGGATTGCTAAATACCCTACTCCTCAAGATACCTTAATTTATCAAGCCAAATTAGATTTTCAACAAGAAAACTCCCTATTATATTATTATCATCAAATTCAAGAATCATTACTTTGGGCTTTTTTAGGAATTGTATTATTAAACCTAACATTTCTATTGGTAGTTGCTCCCTTTATTAAATGGAAAAAATGGTTTTATCTTTTTGTTTTAGTGATGAACCTTGTAATCTTTATATACAAAAGACAATATTTTTTATTTCAAGAATGGGTATTTTTACCTAGCAATAGCAGTTTATACGAAGAATCTTCTTTTGTTTCATGCTCTTACATTGAACTAAGTAAACCTCAATTGGCACTTGTAGTTCAAAAAAAACATTTTTGGATTAAAATAGAAACTGAAAACGGTAATTATTGGGTTCCAGAATTTAATGTAATCAAATAGTTTTATGAAAAAAATTATTGCTATTGTTGGTCCTACAGCTTCTGGAAAAACTCAATTATCTATCCAAATTGCAAAATTTTTAAAAACAGAAATCATCAATGCAGATTCTCGGCAAATTTATAAAGATTTTAATATTGCCACTGCCAAACCCTCAATTCAGCAACTCCAACAGGTTCAACATCATTTGGTGGATTTTGTTTCCCCGTATGAAAATTTTACCGTTAAAGATTTTCAGAATCAAGCAGATAATATTATACAAAATCAAACCAATCCAATCATTACAGCTGGAGGAACGGGTTTATATTTTCAATCTTTAGAAAAAGAACTAGATATTTTGCCAGATATTCCCATAGAAATTCGTGAATTTATTCAAAAAAATTATGAGCTTATTGGTATTCAGTTTTTATTAGACGAATTAAAATCGAAGGACCCTAACGTTTTAAATCATATAGATTCCAAAAATCCAAGACGTTTAAGTCGTGCATTAGAAGTGTTTATGACTTCGGGTAAGTCAATTTTAGAATTTTGGAATCAATCAAATAAAAAGCCTAAATATGAATTTCTTTGGATAGGCTTAGATTTAGGTTGGCAAAAGTTAGAAAAAAATATCAAAGTAAGAATTGAACAAATGTTTAAAGAAGGTTTGATTGAAGAAACAGAATGGTTATATCAAAAATATCCTGCTGAATTAAAAGCATTTGAAGCTATTGGTTATCATGAAGTGATGGAGTTGATAAAAGGAAATAAAAAACTGATTGAAATTCAAGAAATTATGTATTTAAAAACACGACAATATGCCAAAAGACAACTCACTTGGTTTAGAAAAAATAAAAATATTTTATGGTTGGAAAGCCCTGACTTTGTAGTCGCAAAAAAAAAATTAGATTTTTTTTTAAATAAATGAAACCTTTTGCGTAATTTTACGTATAAACACTAAAAAACACATGGAAATTACTTCTGGAAATCTAATCAAATTTGTGATTTACACTGCTATAGGTGTTTTAATTGTAAAACTAATGAGTATACCCATTTATCTTATAATTGGCTCATTTATTTTGTCTATTTATCTCATAATAAACTATTTAAAAGCACAAACATACAGAAGAAGAGCAGAAGTTATGCTATATTTTGCACTATTTTGGGCAGTGGTTGGCTTCCCATTTATTGTGCCTTATATCCCATTCTTTACTGGTTTAATGGCTGCTCTTATCGCAGGAACCTTGACATTTATTATTGTTATCATTGCTTTATTGATTATCGGCAATAAAATACGAGATTGATTATATTCTTTACCCTTAAAAGTTGCACCAATAAACTTACTAAAATAAAATGTTTTTATCATAATTTCCTCAAAAGAACATAAAAAATTTTAACTCAAACCATAAAAAATATGTCAAATGAAACCAGAGAAAGAGACTTAGTTCTCGCACCCAACGAGTTTGCCTTTATATCAGACCAAACCAAAGGCAATATTAATGTATATGTTGGTCCATATAAGACCAGTTTAGCAAATACCGATAAACCTGTAATATTTGATGAAAATTTAAAAAAGTTTGTAATTTGCAATTTAGAAACCGCTATTCAAACTTTTATTACTGCACCAGAAGGTTGGTATATTGTTTTAAAAAACCCGCCTACTGATGGGAAACAACCTAAATTTGGCACAACCAATAATTTATCGGAATTAAATGTAGGTAGAAAAGTAAATATTCCTGGTCCCATAAGCTTTGCAATGTGGCCTGGACAAATGGGAAAAGTTATTAAAGGGCATCATTTGCGTTCTAACCAATATTTAGTGGTAAGAGTTTATGATGAAGATGAAGCCAAAAAAAATTGGGCGAATTCAGTTATTAAAACCAAAGATGGTTCTGAATCCGATATTTTAGCCAAACAAATTGATGATTTGACCATCGGCAAACAGCTTATAATTAAAGGAACTATGGTTTCTTTTTATATACCACCCACCGGTGTTGAAGTAGTTCGTACAGACTTTGGGGATTATGTAAGAGAAGCTGTTACCTTAGAAAGAATGGAATATTGCATACTTTTAGATGAAAATGGTAACAAAAGGTATGTAAAAGGTCCAGATGTAGTTTTTCCTGAGCCTACTGAAGAATTTGTAGAAGTTAATGGAATTCGTAAATTTAAGGCCATAGAGCTGAATGAAATTTCAGGGATTTATATCAAAGTAATAGCTCCTTATGAAGAAAATGGCATAAAATACAAAGAAGGCGATGAACTATTCATTACAGGAAAAGAACAAATGATTTATTATCCTCGTCCTGAACATGCTTTAATTAAATATGGTGAGAATGATAAAATTCATTCTATAGCAATACCAAAAGGGGAAGGTAGATATTATTTAAACCGTACAACTGGAGTAATTTCCTTGAAAAGAGGTCCTTGTATGTTTTTGCCAGATCCAAGAACGGAAGTTTTAGTACGAAGAATTATTGAGCCTCACAAAGTTCAACTTTGGTTTCCGGGTAATCAAGAAGCATTAGAATACAATTTAATGCTCAAAAACATGCTCAAAGGTCAGCAAAAATCATTTGTTGAGGAACAAAAAATGAGTTCACAACCTCAAATGTCAGTAAACTTAAAGAAAAAAGAAGATGCAGGACCTAGTCATGTAAGTGATAGTTTTGAAAGAGGAACTACTTATACTCCTCCTAGAACCATCACCATAGACTCTAAATATGAAGGAGCAGTTTGTTTAAATATTTGGAATGGCTATGCAGTGCAAGTCATTTCTAAAACTGGAGAACGCAAGGTTTTAAATGGTCCTATAAGTTACCTTCTTGAATATGATGAAGACTTGCAAACATTTGAACTTTCTACGGGTACTCCTAAATCTGATAATCATTTAATTAAATCTGTTTATTTGAGAGTTTTAAATAACAAAGTTTCTGATATTATTACCGTTGAATCAAGTGATTTTTGTCAGGTTAATATTCGTTTATCTTACCGTGTAAATTTTACAGGCGATGAAAATAAATGGTTTAACGTAGAAAATTACGTCAAATTCTTAACTGAACATTTACGCTCACGTTTAAGAAACGTCTGTAAAAAAAGAAATGTTATGGATATTTTTTCTAATGGTACTCAAATTATTCGCGATAATGTTCTAGGCGAATCTGTAGAAGGAAAAAGAGCTGGACTACTTTTTGAAGAAAATGGTATGCATATTTATGATGTAGAAGTTTTAGAAATCAATATTGTGGATACAAATATTGAAAATATGCTTATTGATGCTCAACAAGATGTTATGAATCAGGAACTTAAACTTTCCAAAGAAAAAAGAAATTTTGAGTTCACAAAAGAAAAAACAACTATAGAAAAATCTTTAGCTGAGCTTATTGCAGAATCTAACAAAAGAAAAATTGACCTCCAAATTGAGGAAAATGCGAAACAATTAGAACTCAACTTAGCAAAGATTAAAGCTGAAATTGATACCCAAAAAGAAAAATATCAATCTGAATTAGAAAAACAAAAACTTTTAGATGAATCTAACCAAAGAGAGATTGAACGAGAAAGAAAAAATCATGAACTCCAAATAGAGTATGAAGCACAACAACAAGCGCTTGAAATCCAATATCTTGAAGCAGAAATGAAAGCGATGATTGAAAAAGCAAAAGCTGTATCGCCTGATTTGATTGCTGCATTACAAGCCTTTGGGGATAAAGCACTTGCTGAAAAGATGGCAGAGTCTATGGCTTCATTAGCAATATTGGGTGGAAAATCAGTAGCAGAAATTCTTCAAAAGCTGTTGAAAGGTACAGTTATTGAAAATGTACTAACTCCAAAATCCAAAAATTCATAACTAAACGTTTTACTACAGCCTCTTTTAAAGAGGCTTTTTTTTTACTTTACAATGGGTAATCACTCAAAAAACAATTGCTTAAATTGATATTTTTTTATATTTTTGTGGTTAATTCATTTAAAGATGAAATACAATCTTATCTTTTTTATTATTTTTTTTCTTGCATTCAATATCCATGCACAACAGTGGCACAATCCCAATCATGATATTTTTCAAAGAGAAAAAGAATTTTTAGAGTACTGGAAAGACAAAGAAATTACGAAAGGTTGTGGGTTTAAACCTTACGCCAGAGAACTAAATTTTTGGTTACCAAGATATGATAAAAATCAACCTTACGGGGGGCAGATACTATGGAACGAAGTTCAAAAATTGAACATTCAAGCACAAAAAACGCAAAGCCCTCAAGGAAATTGGAGCCTGCTAGGACCCATAGGCGAGCCTGCTGCAGGAGACGGTATTGGCAGAGTAACTTGTATAGCATTTCACCCAACCAATAACCAAGTCATTTACTTAGGAACTCCCGCGGGAGGGTTATGGAAATCAGAAAATGCAGGTATTTCTTATACCCCTCTTACAGACCAACTGCCCGTTCTAGGCGTCTCTGAAATTGTGATTCACCCCCAAAATCCTAATATCATTTACATAGCCACAGGAGACCGCTCCGCTAATGATACCTATACCATAGGAGTTCTAAAATCTACTGATGGAGGAAATTCTTGGAATACTACAGGACTAAGCGCATTAGTTTCTAGCCAAAGCGTTATCAGAAGAATGGTTATGCACCCCGATAACCCTGATATTTTATTTACTGCCGGCTCTAATGGAATTTTTAAAACTGAAGATGGAGGCGTTACATGGCGATTAAAATCCTCAGGAAATTTTTATGATTTAGAGTTTAAGCCTGATGACCCTAGTGTAATTTATGCTAGTGGAAACGGCTTTATTAAGAAAAGCACGGATACAGGAGAAACTTGGCAAGATTTTCAAAATGGTATCAACTTAAATAACGCGGGACGAATAGAAATAGCAGTTACCCCTGCTGAACCTAACTGGATTTATGGTTTAATAGCCAATAGACAAACCAATGGCTTACATTCTGTAATCAAATCAGAAGATGGAAATACTTGGACACAATTGCGTGATGGAAGTATTAATTATCTAGGATGGAAAAACGATGGCTCGGACTCAGGAGGTCAAGGTTGGTATGATTTAGCAATTGCAGTCAATCCAAGTAATAAGAATGAAGTATTTTTAGGGGGTGTAAATATATGGCGTTCAACTAATGGTGGAACATCTTTTAGTATTGCTGGGCATTGGCAAGGTCTTGGTGCACCTTATATTCATGCAGATATTCATTACTTTGTTTACCAAGGAAATACCTTATTTGTAGGTTGTGATGGAGGAATCTATAAAAGAAGTAGCGTTTGGCAGTCTTTAAATGGAAACTTAGCTATCCACCAAATCTATAGAATTGGAAATACCGAATCTGACCCCGAGTTAGTTAGTTATGGTTCACAAGATAATGGAACCACCAAATATGATAACGGACTTAATACCAAAATTAGAGGAGGAGATGGAATGGAAACTTGTATTGACCCTGTTTCTCCGAATGTTCTTTATACATCTATTTATTATGGGGATATTTATAGAAGTACCAACAGAGGAGGGAGTTTTACTACGATTAGCGTTGGTACGGAAACAGGCGCATGGGTTACTCCTTACCTAATCAACCCTCAAAATCGCTTCGGGCTATTGATTGGTTTGAAAAATGTTTGGAAATCAACAGATAGAGGGAATTCATGGACAAAAATTTCAGATTTTAATTTAGGAAATATTGCTCACTTAGTCGTTGCTCCTTCTGATTCAAACATAATATATGTTGGTTATAGTGGTTCAATTTATAAAACTATCAATGGCGGTAATACTTGGGAACTTACCAATTTGAATCCTCCAAATACAATTTCATACATCAAAGTACATCCAACAAACCCCAACCATTTATATGTAACTTTTTCCGGCTATACGGCTAATGAAAAAATTTATGTATCAAAAGATGGTGGTAATACATGGCAAAATCTATCCATAGGGTTACCCAATGTCCCTGCGAATTGTGTGGAATATCAAAATGGAAGTGATGACGGCATATATGTAGGCACAGACATCGGAGTTTTTTATAAGAATAATCAAATTCCTGTTTTTCAGCCATTTTCAAATGGTTTACCTAGGGTTATAGTTAATGAACTAGAAATTAATTACGCCTCTCAAAAAATACGTGCAGGTACTTATGGTAGAGGCTTATGGGAATCAGATTTATTTACCAATCCTACTACTCCGCCTGTTGTTAATTTCACAGCTAATCCATTAAGAACCTGTCTTTATTCACCAGTTCAATTTCAAGATTCTTCCACCAATATACCTTTAGCATGGAATTGGATATTCCATAATGGACAACCTTCTACGTCTAATATTTCTAACCCAACAGTTCAATATCAAAACTCTGGTTTACAAAACGTTAAATTAACTGTAAGTAACATTGTGGGTTCTGATAGTTTAACCAAAAACCAATATATCAATGTTCTACCTGCTAATCCTATGCCTTATTCAGAAGGATTTGAAAACCAATTTTTACCCGATAGCTTGTGGAAAATTGTTTCTGAGGATAATATTCAATGGACAACAGCACAAGTGATAAATAAATCTGGACAAATTTCTAATGTAATTAAAATGCCTTGTTATGGTTACACTAATGTTGGTGAAATAGATGAAATTATAACTTCTCCTATTGATATTAAAGGCTACCAAAATGCACGTTTATTTTTTGATTTATCTTATGCAAGATTTAATTCTACACAAAATGAAAGATTAAGAGTTCAAATTTCTACAGACTGCGGAAATACATTTTCTCAAGTATATAATCGTAGTAATACCACTTTACAAACTACTGCTGAGACTACGACAGAATATATCCCCAATAGCGATACTCAATGGAGAACAGATTCTATCAATTTAAATAACTATTTAAGTTCTGGTACTATCATTGTAAAATTTTTAGTAACCAATGGAAATGGAAACCATTTGTACCTAGACAATATCAATATTAGAGGGGAATGCGAAATCTTAAATTTTAATGTTATACAATCCAATGATACGATTTTTGCAGATGTTATTGCAAATTCTTATCAATGGTATAGAAATGATACGCTTTTAGCAACTACCAATACTCCTTATTTTGTAGTAAATCAAAACGGTGATTATAAAGTGGTTATAAACATAAATGGTTGTGAAAGCTTTGCCAATATTAATGTACAAGGTGTAAAAAATACAATTTCTTGGGATAATACTTCAATAAAAATTTATCCGAATCCAACCAATGGCTTGGTATATTTATCAAGTAACCAATTATTTACTGAAAAAATAAAAATTGAATTATGGGATTTACAAGGAAAATTACAAAAATCCTTTGAGTTTTCAGAAGCTTGGAACCATATTTCTTTAGATATTTCTGATTTAACCCAAGGAATGTATTTGATGAAAATAGAAAACAACCCAAAAATAAGCTGGCTTAAAATTGTTAAAGAGTAAAACCATTTTAGATAGAATTACGTATAAGATTATAGAATGGCAAAGTTAATTACGAAAACAAGATTAAGAGAAATTATAAGAGAAAACCAAAATCCCAAAGTGGATGCGGAATTAGAATTATGGGTTGAGAAAATCCTCTCTGAAATTATTGCTCAAATTCAAGAAGAACAAGATTTAAGAGAAGAAAAATTAGCTACAAAAGAGGATTTGAGGTATCTAATTGAAAAAATGGATGAAAGATTTGAATACCTCATCAAAGAAATGAATCTACGTTTTGAAAATGTTGATACCCGCTTTGAAAATGTTGATACTCGTTTTGAAGCTATGCTAAAAGAAATGAATACTCGCTTTGAAAAAGTTGATGCTCG
>CAZBPK010000090.1:0-2633 GCA_964493765.1 uncultured Bacteroidia bacterium
GCAAATTACAGATTAGAAAATTCTAAATTCTAAACTAGTCTCATCATCAAATCATCAAATTATCGAATCACCAAATCATCAAATTAATAAGTCTTCACTTCAATAATTATAACAAACTCTCCTTTGGGTTCTTTTTGTTTAAAATGTTCCAGCACTTCATTGGCTGTTCCCCTAACATTTTCTTCAAATTTTTTAGTCAATTCGCGCGATACACATACTTTTCTATCTGCGCCTAAAAACTCAATAATCTGTTCCAATGTTTTTATAACACGATAAGGACTTTCATATAACACTATTGTTCTTTGTTCTATTGCTAACTCATCAAATTTTGTTTTTCTTCCTTTTTTATGCGGCAAAAAACCTTCGAATACAAAGCGGTCGCATGGCAAACCTGATTGTACCAAAGCTGGGACAAAGGCCGTAGGTCCCGGCAAACATTCTACGTCAATATTATTTTTAATACACTCCCGAACCAATAAAAATCCGGGATCTGAAATTCCGGGTGTTCCCGCATCGCTCATTAAAGCAACGGTTTTACCTGATAAAATTTCCTGTGAAATAAAACTTACTGTTTTATGTTCGTTATGCTGATGGTGTGAATAAATTTTTTTATCAATTTCAAAATGTTTGAGTAAAAAGCCACTGGTGCGTGTGTCTTCTGCCAATAAAATATCGGCTTCTTTTAATATGCGTAATGCACGCAGGGTAATATCCTCTAAATTCCCGATTGGTGTTGGTATAATGTATAATTTACTCATTTAATAAGTAGCTACGTAAGTTGTAATCAATTTAAATATTTCGTTGTATTTGCTTAATGGAACGGTTTCTGCTCTATCGTAAATATCATGATAGTACTTTGAATTTCCTTGTGTATAAATAAAAAATGCTTTTACATTTTTTTCGGTAAATGGATAATGGTCGCTATTTTTTGCATTAGAGCGCTTATTAATTGCAGGAAGCATTTTTTCTTTTTCATTTATTTCTCTGAATAAAGCTAAATCATTGGGATAATCTTCACTATTTACAATAGTAATTCCATCTTCGCCAAAGCCCATTAAATCTAAATTAATCAGGCATTTAATTTTTTGATGTTCAAACATAGGATTTTCAACATAATATTTAGAACCTAAAAGCCCTACTTCTTCTCCTGCAAATGCCATAAAAGCGATGGAATATTTAAGTGGATTTTTTTTGTAATATCGTATTAAATCCATTAACATAGCTGTGCCGCTTGCATTATCATTTGCGCCATTAAATACAGCATCTTGCCCCATTCTTCCTAAGTGGTCGTAATGCGCTGTAAAAACTATAAAACTATCAGGCTGCTGTGTTCCTTTTATATACCCAATTACATTATTTGCTTTGTGTTTTAGGTTTAATTGCTGATCAATATTAATATAAATTTGTCGGGTGCTATCATTCCAAACGTTACTTCTAACCTCAATTAATGCATATCCAACATCTTTTTGCGAAAGGCTCCACATTAATTTCCCATCATCCAGCATTATAATTCCTTTTGCATTAAATGGATTTGAAGCGAGTGATTTCATTATTTTTTTTTCTTTTTCGCTTTTCATGCCTTGTGCATCTACCACTACAAACACATCAGAAAAATTGGTTTGTTTAAACTCTTGTACTTTTAAACTGTCATCCAGCATTTCTTTATCAATTCGTACAATATCATAAAAACCTTTAATGCCGGAGGAACCTCCGGCTACTAAAAAATCTACTCCGGGTTTTAGGGTATCTGTACCATGTATCAAAATGGTTTTACCTGGAAAAGTATTGATTGAAAATGAAAAAGACTGAAAATAATCTCCTTTAAACTTTTTGAGTTTTTCTTTTTTATAAAATGTTTTTAGATAATTGGCGGCAATAGCATCTCCTTTATTTACATAACCTCTTCCGTGAAAATTATCGGAGGCTAATTGATTAATTGCCTGCCTTACAAAATTGGTATCCTGCGATTTTGTAACAAAAGAAAAAAGAAAAAAGACAAATGTTGTAATTATGCAGTTGGCAGTATGCAATTTTAATCTGTACGCTAATTTTTCAATTTTCAATTTGTAATCCTTCAATTTTAACTAATTAACTTATTTTATAAATCTTCGTTGTACCAAGTCTAAAAATTCGTTTACGGCAGGATTATTTGCATCCCAATTAAAATTGGGTATTACTTCTTGTTCTAAATACCGTTGAGCTTCTTCATAAGAATTAACCGAATTTACAGCTCTTACATGTTGCATAAATGCTTCTGAATTACCTTTAAATAACTCTTTGGTAAAAAGATAGCGTTCGTTTATTCCTATTGACTTTACTAAATCTTCAACCGGTTTTTTTCGCAGCTTACTTAATAAACTTACATCTGCTACTTGTTTCGATAATTTTTCATTTAATGAAATATTTCTTGTTTCTGTAAGTTTTGAACTAAGCTCAATAGTTAATTTTTCTTGATTAGAATTATCTAGTTCTTTTTCATCTACGTCTTGTTCCATTTCTTTTTTTTCATTTAATGGAACATTTATCAGTAATTCTTCGGGTGCTTTTGCTTCATCTGCAAAAGGCATTTCGGAGGCAATTTCTTCTTGAGCAATTTGTTCTATAGCAGCTGGAATAACCGGGTCATCTTGTTC
>CAZBPK010000091.1:0-19610 GCA_964493765.1 uncultured Bacteroidia bacterium
CAATTAGAGAATACCATTTTTGAAGTCAAAAATTTATCAGTAGAAAATCCTCAAAATGAACATTTTAAATTAAAAATTTCACATACAGATAGTACATTTTCTATTAAATTTTACCCACATGTTCCTTTGACTCTTTTAAGATTTTATGTTCAAATTCAAACTTCTGAATACCAAAAGTTTTTTTCTAATGGATTTCAATCTTGGACTTTAACCAAGTGGTATAAGCAAAAAGAAAAAGTAAAAAAAATTGGTTTCCCTTTTGGTAAATTAGTAAGACCTTACGGAGACTATAGTTTTTGGTATTCAATTGCTCAAAATAAAAAAAATCCTAGAAGCCATTTTTTTACTATTTTAGAAAAATCTAATGGAAAAAGAGACTTTTATTCCTCTTTAAGCGATGATATTGCCTATACAATTTATGAAAATACACAACCTGAACAAATGATAATCCATAAAGATGTAGAAGGAATGGAGGTTAGCAAACCTTTTGAAATTTCTCACATTTATTATAAAAAAAATGTTGATTTAGAAGAAATTCAATACTTTTTTGATAGTTTATTTGATAGAAATCCTGAGCCACCCGTAACCGGCTGGACATCTTGGTATAATCATTATACCCAAATTAATGAGAATATTATTTTAGAAAATTTAGAAGGATTTTATCATAATAGATTACCTATAGATTATATACAAATTGATGATGGTTGGCAACAGAAGGTTGGCGATTGGGTTCCAAATGGCAAATTTTCTCAAAATCTAAAAGATTTAACAGATGATATTCATAAACGTAAATTTCAAGCAGGTCTTTGGGTTGCTCCTTTTATCGTTGAAAAAAAATCTTCTATATTTAAAGAAAGAAAAGATTGGTTAGTTTTAAAACCCAATACAGAGAAATTACTGAAAGTGGGATTTAATCCTTTATGGTCTGGTTTTTTTTCTCCAGCATTTTATGCTTTAGATATTTATCACCCAGAAGTTCAAATTTATTTAAGAAATATTTTTAAAAAAGCTGTTGATAAATGGCAATTTGATTTGCTCAAATTAGATTTTTTATATGCAGTTGCATTAGTACCAAGGAACGGTAAAACACGAGCAATGATCATGAACGAAGCCCTTAAATTACTCAATAGTTGGAAAGGAAATGCTAAATTATTAGGTTGTGGTGTGCCACTTTCTCCAGCCATGAATAAATTTGAATATTGTAGAATTGGTCCCGACATTGGTTTAAATTGGGATACAAAATGGATGAAAAAACTCAAAAATTTAGAGCGTATTTCTACCATGAATGCAATTCATAATACCATCAATAGAGCATTTTTGAATGGAATTGCTTTTGGTAATGATCCCGATGTATCAATTCTAAGAACTTCAAATAACCGTTTAAAATCACATCAAAAGAAGACTTTATTTTATGTTAATCACCTACTAGGAAACCTTAATTTTATTTCCGATAACCCTACAGAATGGTCTGATTCAATTTCAAAAATATATCAAACCATTTTTCCTCATCAACCCTTAAAAGTTACAGAATGGAAAGAAAATGATGGTTTATATTCCATTCGATTAAATAATGAATATTTATTGGTGGTAAACATGAACAATAAAAAGTTTTATCTTGAAATTAAAGATAGCTTAGTTTTTGAGGGTGTAAACCATAGGATACTAAAAAAAGGTGATGAAATTGAATTAAAAAACTCAGAATGTGTTTTGTTACAAATTATTGATGCAGAACAAGATATAAGTTTTGTTGGCTCTGTGGGATCTATATTACCAGGAAAAGAAATTGAAGCCATAGCTTCCGATTTTGATCATCAATCAATAACTATTTCTATTAATCCCAAAATGAAAATTCAAAAATTATGGGTAAAAATTCCTCAAGATTGGAATGAATGTACAATTAATGGAAATATCGCCAATATTTTGGTAGTTAATGGTATAAAAATAGCTATTTGGGAATTATAGTATTTTATAAATACTTTGTTCAAAATCTGAATTTTATCAGGGAATATAAAAATCCTCTCAATTTATCTAAAATATTAAAGTAAATTTGCGTTTTATGGATATAAACTTGTTAATTGAAAACCTGACAAATCCAGCATTACTCTTTTTTGTACTTGGATTATTATCGGTTTATTTAGGTAGTGATTTAGAAATTCCTGCTAATTCCTCAAAATTTATTTCTTTATATTTACTGTTTGCTATTGGATTTAAAGGGGGACAAGAATTGGCTCACGAACCTTTTAGAATGGAAATTGTATGGTCTATTTTTTTAGGAGTTTTTAGTTCTATTTTAATTCCATTTTATACTTTTCATATACTGAAGAAAAAACTCAATATATTTGATTCAGGAGCAATAGCAGCCGCTTATGGTTCTGTAAGTGCTGTAACATTTGTAACTGCAGTATCATTTTTAGAAGCTAAAAGCATGCATTTTAATGGTTTTATGGTAGCGATTTTGGCAATGATGGAATCTCCTGCTATCATTATGGGATTACTCTTAATCAATTATTATTCTCAAGATAATCAAGAAGACAAAATCAAAAAAAGAACGGTAATTAAACATTCATTTACTAATGGAAGTGTAATGTTAATTATTGGTAGTTTAATGATTGGATATTTAGCTAGTGATAAACATGCTGAAGGTATCAAACCTTTTACTACAGACTTATTTAAAGGGTTCCTTGCAATATTTTTATTAGATATGGGAATAACCAGCGGAAAAAATCTTAAAAGTTTTTTTGAATTAGGGTGGTTTCCATTTTTATTTGCAGCATTAATACCTATTTTCAATGGATGCCTTTTTGGGCTTTTAAGCACACTAGTTACAGACCAAGTAAGTAATCGTTTTTTATTTGCAATTTTAGCAGCCAGTGCTTCTTATATTGCTGTGCCTGCTGCTATGAAAATATCTGTTCCTAAAGCAAATCCAGGGTTATTTTTACCAATGGCATTGGCTGTAACTTTTCCTGTTAATATTACAATTGGCATGCCCATCTATTATTGGATTGTTCAGTGATCTTGCATTTCTAAACATCAATTTTAAAGAGTTTATAAAATTACACAAAAAAGGCTACATTATAAAACGTAGCCTCATTACATATGAAACGATTAAACTTGCTTTGTTAATTGGGTTATATATGATTATAAATCCAATCCAATTATAAGGAAATCATCAGTTTGTTCTAAACCATTGAACCAAGTATTTAATGAAAACCTCAGTTCTTTGATTGTCTGAGAAAGATTGCTTTCAATATTAGTTGCTAATAAGGATTTTAATCTTGTGAGCCCAAATTTTTTATTATCAGGACCGCCAAATTGGTCAATCATTCCATCAGACATTAAGAATAACCTTTTGATTTGTTGCTTATCCATAACAAAAAACTGGAATGTATTAGTTCCATTTTGTAAAGGATGTTTTCCAAGATAATTATCTGATTTTAATATATCAATTTGATTATCTGATTTTTGAACAATTATGGGTTGAGCAGTTGTTGTAAATAGGTGAATTTTTTCTTTATCAATCATCACCATGCTCATTTCAAAAGCATCTTGAATGCCTTGTTCATTTTGTAATTTTAAAATACCATTTTGTAAAGCATTTAACTTTTCCTCCAAAGAAACATTAGAATATTCTAAGGCTAAAGAATTTAAATATTGTTGAAAATACATGGACAATAAGGCACCAGGAACTCCATGACCTGTACAATCAGCGGTAACTACATATAAAATATCTTGGTATTTTTGAAACCAATAAAAATCACCTCCAATTTCTTCTTTGGGTTGAAAATAAATAGAATAATCTTTACAATAAGTTTTTAATACCTCAGAATCTGGTAATAAAGCTTTTTGAATAGTTTTTGCATATTTCAAACTATCTTCAAGGTCTTTATTTCTTTCATTGATTAAACTTTCTTTTTCTTTTTTTTCTGTTATATCCATTTCAATGGCTATAAATTTATCTACATCACCTACTTCATTTAATATAGGGGTAATGCTTAAACTTAACCAATAAGGACGCCCATCTTTTGAATAATTTAAAATTTCTTCTTGGAAAGAAGTTTTTAATCGTAATTTTTCTTTAATCCTTTTAACAGTTTCGGGATCAGTATCTTTACCTTGTAAAAACCTACCGGGAACTTTTCCTTTAACTTCCTCTAAAGTATAACCAGAAATTCTAGTAAATCCTGGATTTACCCACTCAATTTCACGATTAGCGTTAGTAATTATAACAGCGTTATCAGTATTAGAAGCAACTAATGAAAGTAATCTTAATTGTTCTTGTGCATTATGTAATGTTTTTAAACTATTTTCTAGTTCATCTGCTTTTAATTTTAGATCTTCATTGATAGCATTGAGCTCTTCTTGAGCCATTCTTAGTTCTTCTTCAGAAGCTAATAGCTCTTGATTTTTTTCATATAGCTCAATATCTTGAAGTTTTTTTTCTGTAATATCTATGGCTAATTTGATTATAGACTTTGGTTCTTGAGTTTTTGCATCTTTAACAACCATGTATATACCTTGTAGCCAAATTGTTTCACCATTCTTTTTATATCGCTGAAATTCACCTTCAAATTTACCTTCTCTGAGTAATGTTTCCCAATCTTTGTTATAATGTTCTTCTGTATTTAAGTCTCCAATAAGTTCACGATGAGGCTTACCTATTAAATCTTCTTTTTTATAACCTAAAAGGTTGGATAATTTATCATTAACTTGAATAATTTTTTTATCTAAACCAATTTCCATAAAACCCAACCTCAAATTGATTGCGTCATTATAAGCTTGAATCTGTGAAAGTTGGCTTTCTATTTGACTTTTTGCTTTTTCTAATTCGTCTTGATTATTTACTTCTTCTGTTACATCTAACTCAAAAGCAATAAAGTTTGTCAATTCTCCGAAGTCATTAAAAACAGGTGTTACATTAAGTTGTATCCAATAGGGAGTACCATCTTTATCATAATTTAAAATATTTTCTCGAAAAGGAATTTTATCTTTAATATAACTACGAATTCTTTGAACTGTTTCAGGGTTTGTATCTTTTCCTTGTAAAATATGACCAGGTTTTTTTCCTTTTACCTCTTCAATAGTATAACCGCTAATTTTCGTAAATCCTTGATTTACCCACAATACTAAACCATTTGCATCTGTTATGATTACTGCGTTATCTGTTTTTTCAGCAATAATAGATAGCAATTTAATCTCTTCAATATTCTCACCGAGAATAAAATTTTTTAAAGCTCTCAACATAAATTTATCTGTTAAAATTACAACTTTGAACCTTGAAATAGTTTATAAAGTTCAGTTATAGTTCTTAAAAAAGCTTATAATTTTTTTTAAACTGAATTTCAATGATATACAATTTTTTTCTAATTTCGCTAACGAATTGAATGTTTCAAACTGTAATTAGAAAAGAGAAAAGATTATGCAAATCCCAAAAGAGTTAATAGATGAATGTATAGCTGGTAATCAACAAAAGATTAATCAGTTATACAAACTTTTATTTTCTCCTTTAATGAAAATATGCTATCGTTATGCTGCTTGTAAAGATGATGCTGTTATTTATTTGAATAATGCTTTTCTCAGAATATTAAAAAAATTAGATATTTACAATGAAAATTTTCCCTTTGAAGCTTGGGCAAAAAAAATCACTGTGAATAGTGTACTAAACGACTTAAAACAAGATAAATCCTTTAGACAAAGAATGGAATCTTTAGAGGATTATGAAAATTCATTAAAAGATAATCATTTAGATTCTTTTACTAATCAAGAACTAACCAGCCAAGAAATAATGGATTTATTACAAAAGTTACCAGAACCCGGAAAAACTATACTCAATTTACATGTTTTTGAAGGGTTTACTCATAAAGAAATTGCCGAAACCTTAGGAATTTCAGAAGAAAATTCTAGATGGCATTTACATAAAGTAAAAAATATGCTCAAATTACAATTACAAACGTTTTTTTTTAACTTAGAAGCTATATGAATTACATGAATGATAATGAATGGGATCAATTTTTAAAGTCAAAAGTAGAGGAATTTGAATTTCCTTATAATGATAAATATTGGGAGCAACTTCAAAAACAGTTGCCTCAAAACCACCCAAAAACCCTTCCCTTTTGGTATTGGGGATTAGGAATTTTGGCATTTTTATTAACGTCTATTTCTCTTGGCTATTATTATTATTATAAGTCTGAGCAAAATGTTATTACTACCCCCAATGGTAATAGTTCAAAAATATTAAAAAATACTCCTTTGGAAAATTCATTTACTGGGAATGTAACTTCTAAAATTATGCAATCAATAACTAATAAAAAAATTGAAAACCAAAGGGTTGAAAATCAAATCTACACAATTGAGACTCAATTTAGCAAGAATGCTCAGAAAAATTATATTCAATTTAACGGTCAGCAAAACAACCGTAAACGTTCTGCTCAATTACAAATATTAAGTGAAAAAGTATCTGCAATTAGCCGAACTATATTGATATATAAAGTTTTAAAAATTGAAGCGCAGAATTATATTCCTATTGAAAATGCTGATGATTGGGTAAAAAAATTAGATTGGGTGAATACTAAAAACTTATTTGCGATGGAAAACCAACAGGAATTAGGTTTAATGAATAAAGAACTTCAAAAAAATCAGAAAAAAGACTATTATGAAAAAAATTGGAATTTCGGTTTGGGTGGTGGATTTTTTGGAAGCAAGTATTCACAAAAAGATGATTTATATTTTAGACAATGGGTTTCTAGTTTTGTAAAATATAAATTTAACCCAATACTATTCGCACAAACTTTACCACAAATAAGTTTTGGAAGTCATTTGAGTTTGAATAATAAAAAATCACAGCCATTAGCGTTTCACTTACCAATAGAAACTGGTTTTCAATGGAATAGACAATCATATACAGCGGGCTTTGCTTATGAATATTATTTCTTAAATCCTGAACAAAGACAAGAATTAAAAACCTCAAGGGCTCTTGTAAGTATTTCATTTCAATCACAATATCAACAATTTATGCTCAGAATGAATGCTCAATATGCTTTAAATAATGTATCCAAAATAGAACCCAATTACAAAGAATTGAGATTTTCTGTAGGTCTTTATTACATTTTCCCCAACAAATAAATCCCATTCATTAACAGAAATTTGTAATTTTGTGCTAATATTTTAGGTTCAAAATACGTTATAAAAAGCATGTTAAGACTTTTGCAATTATTAACCATTATAAATTTTACCTTATTTCTTGCTAAAGCCCAACAATCCAATCAATTAGGAAGATGGACGTCCTATTTAAGTATCAAAACAGGTGTTGATGGATTGGTAAGAAGAAATGAAGCATTTATGATAACCACTTCAGGATTAGTACAATTTGATTTGAAAGATTGGTATATAAAAGAATTTACAAAAACCCAAGGTCTTTCGGATATTCAGCCTAATTGTATAGCTCATGATCCTGAAACCGATTATGTGTTTATAGGCTATAAAAGTGGTATCATTGATTTTTTTCTAAATCCTGAGCAAAAAATATGGTCAATTCGTGATATATTTTTCAACAAAAATTATTTGAGCAAAAACATTTACCAAATGAAATTTAAGAATGGTAAAATGTATATTTGCACAGACTTTGGAATTGTAGTGTATGATCTCAAAAGATTAGAAACCCGTTTTACTTATACAAAAATCGCTCAAAATAACTCTAATTTACCCGTTTTTAGCCTAGATTTTTATAATGGAAAAATATTTATAGGAATGGCTAATGGTCTTTATGTTGCTGATGAAAATCACCCCAATTTAGCAGATCCGTCTGCTTGGCAGTTAGTAAATCAAATTCCTAGTTCAAGTGTGAATGGTATTGAAATCACCCAAAGTGAAAATGGAAACCAAAGGCTCTATATTTCTCAAAATAATGTAATCTTTTATGAAGAAAATGGTCAATATCTAAAATTAGATAGTTCAAGATTTGCAATAAAAAAAATTACAAGGTTAAAAGGAGATAGAAATAGGCTATACGTTTCTACTCAATCCACAATTTCAGGGGAATTTTCTGGCAATACTTACATATATGTAAATGATACATTACATGGAGAAAGATATGGAGACGCAGTTGTAGCAACGAGTTCCACTGAAGATTTATATTATGCGGTTCAAGTTGATGCTAATCAAGGTTTACTCTTACTAGATGAATGGAATGTATATTTTGTTACCCCAGAATCACCACCTAATAATTTTTGTAATCAAATTGTTGCGGGTCCTAATGAATTATATGTTGCTCCTGTAGGTTATGGTGATGCTAAGATTCCTAAATATGCAAATGACGGTGTTTATTACATGGATTTAACAGAAAGAAAATGGAAAATCTTAAATCGTTATAATCGTGGTTTGGATACATTGAGAGGGAATAGAGATATTTGTGTAGCTTTTTATGATAAATCCAATCAAACAGCTTATATGGGCTCTTGGGGTCAAGGTTATTCCACTCTAAAAAATGGAAAATTAACGGGTGCTTTCTATAACGATAATACTGGGTTAATAGGAACAACATTAACCAATGATGGATATATTGATATACGTGTATCAGGAATTGGCAAAGACAAAAGCGGAAATTTATGGTTTACTACTTACTTGGCTTCAAGACCCTTAGCAGTATTGACTACAGACAACCGTTGGTTTACTTTTCCTCAGTCACTTTTTGGAAATCAAACTAAAATTTCAGAATTAATTATTGATGATTTTAATCAAAAATGGATTTTGGTTGATGGTCATGGTATTTACGTGTTCAATGACAATAATACACCTGATAATGCTTCTGATGATAGAGTTCGTTATATAGGAACTGGTTTCGGCAAAGGAAATCTTTCCAGCGATTACGTTTTTTCTATGGCTAAAGATTTAACAGGTAATGTTTGGATTGGAACTAATAAAGGTGTAAGTGTATTTTATAATCCTGGAAATATTTTTGACAATACCAATTTATCGGACGCAGTTTGCCCAATTATTGAAGGATTTTGTTTATTAAGAGATGAAACCGTTAAAGCTATAGCTATAGATGGTGCAAATAGGAAATGGCTGGGTACAAACAATGGTGTTTTTTTAGTAAATAAAGATGGCACAGAACTTTTACAACACTTCAATGAATCCAATAGTCCCTTAATTTCTAATGTAATCAATGACATAACCATAGAGCCTAATACTGGCGAAGTATTTTTTGCTACCAGCCAAGGAATAGTGAGTTATATGGGTGATGCTACCGATGGAAAAGAAAATGCTGATGAAGCAATGGTTTTTCCAAATCCTGTCAAAAGAGAATTTGAAGGAGATGTTACCATTAGAAATGTTGTAAACAACTCTGTAATTAAAATTACAACGATAGATGGTAGATTAGTGAAAGAATTACGTTCTTTGGGTGGTCAAGCCACTTGGGATAGAAAAGATATTCTTGGTAAAAAAGTAGAGTCTGGTATTTATTTAATCCTCATTTCTGATGAGCAAGGAAAAAATACCAATATTCAAAAAATTGCTATTTTATAATCGAAAATTTATACTTAAAAATTTTCTAGAGGTTTCGCTTCATTCCAACAAATTTTAAATACAATTATTGGTTATTATTCAAAATAATTCCATAAATTTGCATATTTATTTCTCATGCCTATAAGAATAGTTAATGACAATGAAGAGTTTGAAAACCAAAACTCTAATAATGAAAATCAACAAACTGTTATTTCCTTTTTAAAAATTGGTGAAAAAGAATATAACATTATAGATGCTTATATAATTGGGCTTTTTGTTGAAAATGAATATGAACAAATTGCTTGGACAGTAGAAGCGCAAGTAGAATCCAATGAGGAAATTTTTGAAGCATTTAATGATATCATTATTCCTGAAGGTTTTACTATTGAAGAAATTAGTAACACTAGTTTAGAAGACGAAGAAAAGGAATTATTAGATCTAATCAACTATGAAGGAGAGTTATCAGAGGTTGCTGAAGTAGTTTCTATTAGTTTTGAAGAGTATGAAATTGAAACCAATATAATTCCTTGTACAATAGAAGCCCAATTAAATAATGGTGATGAATATTTTCTACAAGCTGAATTAGAATTTAGAGGTTATTATTACTTTACTCAAAACAAGCAATCTGTTAAAACTTTTGTTAATGATTACTTGGGTTATGAACTAGAAGAAGTAGAAATTGAGTATGAAAAACAAGAAGATGGCTCTTGGCTCTGTATCATTTTTTAATATCTAAAAATATTTATAAATTGAAACTATTTGAATATAAAATTATTTTCAAAAATACGAGATATTCTTTATTTTTAAAATTCTTGTCTCTTTCTGGATTATTTGTTTTATTAATGGGTTTTTCCGTATTGAATTCTGGTGGAAAAGCTGGATACTCTGGATCCCCTGGGTCATTTGGAACCTGCGCTAACTGTCATTCTGGAGGCTCTGGAACCACTAGCATCTCCATTCAATCTAACCCAACATTTAACAATAATCAATATTTACCTAATACACTTTACAAAATGCAAATTGTAGTATCTAACCCTAATTTGAATGGTTATGGCTTTGCTTGTGAAATACTAAATTCTTCTAACGCAAATGCTGGAACTATGTCTAATCCCGGTGCTGGAGTGCAGTTGGTTAATTCAGGGCAAAGAAAAAATGCTACTCATAATTCTATTAAAACAGGCTCAGGTTCAGCTACATTTGAATTTGATTGGACTTCCCCAGATTCTGGTGAGGTAACAATTTATGTGGGTGCAAATGCAGTAAATAGTAATGGCGGTACTTCAGGTGATAAACCTACTAATACTTCATTAGCTTTATCTGCTTCCAGTCCAACCTCTAAATCAACAGTAGATAATAAAAAAGATTTTTTCATTTATCCCAATCCTGTCAATAATGAATTTTTTATTCAATCAAATGAATTAATTCAAAATTTATGGATTCTTGATAGGAATGGTAAATCTTACCCAACTACATTTCAAAACCTAAATGGTAAATATAAAGTTATAATAAATGAATACTTGGCATCTGGGGTCTATTTAGTTCAAATAAAAACTGAAAATCAAAAAGTTTATTATCAAAAAATTTATGTAAATCCATGAAGTTTTTAGTTGCAATAAGTATTATTGTTCTAGTTTTAGGAAGTTGCAGAAATGATCAATATGTTCCTGATATTTGCTTTGATCAAAAAGTACTGCCTATTTTAGTGAATAAATGTTCAAATTCAGGATGTCATAATCCAATTGATAAAAAAGAGGGTTATGATTTCACCAATTATGAAGGCGTATTACAAGCTGTTAAACCTAATCACGCAAATTCTTCAAAATTATGGAATAACATTAGATTTGGGAAAATGCCACCAGATAACTCTCCTCAATTAACCCAAGAAGAAAAAAATATTTTAAAAAGTTGGATACAATTTGGTGCTAAAAATACAAATTGTTCAATAACAACATGTGATACAACTAAATCTTTTGGATTTAATGATATAAAAGTAATTTTAGATTCACATTGTACAGGTTGTCATAATAGAAATAATACATCAGGAGGTTGGAATTTAGATAATTATGATGATGTTAAAGCAGCAGTAAATTCTGGATTTTTAATAGGTGTTATTGATTGGTTACCTGGATATTCCAAAATGCCACTGTTTGCACCTAAAATACCCAATTGTGAAATATTAACGATTAAAAAATGGATTAACGATGGAATGCCGCAGTAAATTATTGTTGTTTATTTTGTTTTTCAATTTTCAATTTGCTATTTCTCAAGATGAATTATTAAATTTTTTATCTTCAGATACCAATCAAACACATTCTAAAGAATTTGTAACTGCTACTTGGAAAAGTATTCGATTAGCCAATACTCAAACAACAGAAACTATTAAAAAAAATCATTTAGAATATAGGATTTTGCACCGTTTTGGTAATATTGCCAATTCTCAAGCAACATTTAATCAAATTGCTCATACAGCCTTTGGATTAGACAACGCTAGTGATATACGCATTGCTTTTGATTACGGTTTAACAAATAATCTGAGCCTAGGAATTGGAAGAAGTAGAATGAAAGAAATGATAGATTTATCTTTAAAATATGCAGTTTTAAAACAAACTATAGATTTTAAAGTGCCTATTTCTATTTCTTTATTTAGTAGTTTCGGTTACTCTGCAATGAATACCAATCGCTTATATTCAGAAGTTCAAAACAAAGACTTTAAAACTAGAGAGAGTCACAGAATGAACTATTTTAATCAAATATTAATTGCGTCAAAAATTACACGAAGATTGTCCTTACAATTAATGCCAACATGGTTTCATAGAAATTTTATTGTTCAAAAACAAAATCCTAATAACCAGAAGTGGGATAGCAACAATTATTTTATTTTAGGAGGTGCATTCCGATTCAAATTTACAGATAGAATGGCAATTATTGCTGACTATTATCACAATTTTCATCCATTTTATCGTAATCATCCTGAATTAAAAAACCCTCTTGCTATTGGGTATGAAGTAGAAACTGGTGGACATGTTTTCACTTTATTTTTTGCTAATAATAGTTCCATTTTAGAGAATAATTTTTACACAACAACTTTTGATTCGTGGGCAAAAAGCCAGATTAAATTTAGTTTTTGCCTTTCCAGAAACTTTAGTTTTGATAAAAAATAAAAAAAAACTCTAAATAAAATATTGCAATCTAAAATTGTATTATATTTGCGTAATAAATGGGGCATTAGCTCAGTTGGCTAGAGCGCTTCAATGGCATTGAAGAGGTCATCGGTTCGAATCCGTTATGCTCCACTTACAAATTCATTAAATTATGACTGAGCATCAGTTTTTATCTAATTCATTCTTTGATAACTTAAATTCTAATAATCCACAAAATGAATTGTCTGATGCAAAAGATCTAATTATTGCTGCGCAAAATGCTGAATTAGATAATAAAAAGTTTCTCAACAAACAATCTAATTATCTGTTAATTATGGGAGTTATTATGATGATAGTTGGGATTTTATCAATTTTCTACCAAGAGATTGGCTTAGTATCATTGATACTAGGTTTAGCAGTATCTTTTCCTCTTTTATTACAAGCACTAAGCCATCAACCCGATAAATCTATAAAAAAGAAATTACAGAAATTCCAAAAAAGTCTTTCTCAAGGTTTAAGAAAACCAGTAATGAAACAAGTTGCTCGTTCAAAAACTGATAGAATGATATTTGGTGTCTTTGGAGGAATTGCTAAATATACGGGAATTCCAGCATGGATTTTAAGGCTTATCGCTGTTTCATTACTCTTTGTTTCTGGTGGATTTGTTTTGATTTTCTATATAGCATTTGCTTCTGCATTGCCAGAAGAAGACTCACTCCCAGAATTAGAAGATTAATATTTTAATTTTAAAATTTTTTTATGGAATTTTGAAAGCTCATTTCACAATAAAAACTAATTGTATTCATAGAAATTTTGAATATCATTAGTAGCTTAATGGGAATTTCTAAAAAATACAGGATAATTAAGACATTTTAAATTGATAAACGCCTAAAATATTCCTAAAATAAAATAAAATAGTAAACAATTAAATTCAGAATTAAAATTATAGGTACACCAATAAAAAATTTAGGTTTCAGGACTTTATGCCTAAAAATAAACATGGATAAAAGCATAAAAGGTGCACCACCGATAATTGCTATGCTCAACAATCTATTTTCAGGAATTCTTGATTTTGATTTCCCAAAACTTGCTAATTGTTTATCGTAAAACATAAAACCTAGTGCAACCACATTAACTAAAATAATATAAACCCAAGCAAAACTTCTAATAATACCCTTAAAAACAAGGAATAGAAGAAAAAATGCAAACAAAAAAAATAAAATTTTTTTTATCATGGAGCCAATCTACTTATATTCCACTTATTATCTATAAATTCATAGATAATTCTATCGTGCAAACGACTTTTTCTGCCTTGCCAAAATTCAAAATAATAAGGAATTAATTGATAACCACCCCAAAATTCAGGTCTTTGAAGTTCCGTTTTATTTTCCCATGCTTTTACTTCATTTTCAAGAAAGTCTCTATTTGGAATTTTGTTACTTTGAGGAGAAATTAAAGCACTTATTTGAGAAAGTCTAGGGCGTGAAGAAAAATAAATATCAGAAATTTTTGAATCTAATTTCTGGATTTTACCTTCAATTCGAACTTGTCTTTCTAATTCATGCCAATAAAAAAGCATAGCACCATAAGGATTTTCTGCTATTTCATTTCCTTTTCTACTCAGGTAATTCGTATAAAAAACAAAACCATCGTTTTCTGTCATTTTTCTTAACAAAAGGATACGCGCAGATGGCTTTCCTTCTTTATTAGAGGTGGCTAAAGTAAAAGCATAAGGTTCTTCAATAGAGGAATTTTTAACTTCTTCAAACCAAAATTCAAATTGTTTAAAGGGATTGGAATCAACATGATTTTCCAGTAATTCATTTTTTTCGTAATCTTTACGAGAAGCAAATAAATACTCGTTGAGTCTTTCCATTATTTAATTTTTAAAATCTGTCCTGGTTCAATTTTAGGGTTATCCAAATTATTAATTTTCATTAAATATTGTTCAGTAACATTAAACTTCTTAGCAATTTCAGATAAAGTTTGATTAGGTCGAACTGTATAAAATGAAGGTTTTATATTGGTTTTTACCTCAGAAGTAGAAGAATTTTTATTCTCAGAAGGTTTCATTTCCTTTTTTTCATTAAGTTCAATATTTTGAGGAGCATTTTTAAGGTCAAACTTATCTAAATTGTTTTGATAATTTTCATTCTTTTTAATTTCTTCTACAACTTCTTTGCGAACTCTAAAATCAGAAACAAAGAAACGCTTTTTCTCTTCATCAGTTAAAGGGCGTGTAGCAAAATTTTCAGAATAATCAATTAATTCTTGAAGATTAGGGAAAATTCTGTAAATTTCAATAGAAAAGTTAGGTCCAGCCATAGCCATTCTTTTTGAGTCAGGGCTAAAAGCACAAGCATAACCAAGTCCAGGGGAACCCTTAAAAACAGCTAACCTTAAAAAGGACTTACCATCCCAAAGCCTTGCGGATTTATCATCTGAATTAGTTACAATTCTTTTATCATCAGGGCTAAAAGATGCTTTATATACATTATCTAAATGACCTTTTAAATTACCAACTTGTTCACCTGTAATAACATTCCATACTTTAGAAGTAGAATCTTTACTAGAAGTAACAATTAAATCTCCACTATGACTAAAAACAACGTGATTTACAACATCGTAATGACCTCTAAAAACTTTAATAAATTTTCCAGTTTTTCCATCCCATAATCTACAAGTAAAGTCTTTAGACACGGTTGCAATATATTTGTCATCAGGGCTGAATGCTGCATATTTAACTGCACCTTGGTGCCCAACTAATGTATTTATTAATTTACCAGATTTTACATCCCATAATTTAGAGGTAGAATCTGCAGAAGTTGTAATTAATAATTCAGAATTATTACTAAATGCAGTATAAAGCACATGACCCGTATGACCTTCTAGAACAAATTGGACATCACCTGTGGAAGAGTCCCAGATTCTTGCGGTTTTATCAATTGAAGAGGTAGCAACTTTTTTTCCATCATTACTTATATCCACAGAAGTTAGAGTATTTTTATGACCTCTAAATACAGCAACTAAATTGAATCTTTGGAAATCCCATAAGCGAGCAGTAAAGTCATCTGCTAAAGTAGCAAGAGTTTTACCATCTTTTGAAAATTTAGCAGCTTCAACAATATGATTATGACCTTGTAAAATTCCCAATTGACGACCAGTTTCTACGTCCCATAAACGTGCAGTCTTATCCCAAGATGTTGAAACTAAACGCTTTCCATCAGGAGAAAACAAATTATAAATCATTTTATTTTTATGACCACTTAAAGTTAACTGGGGGTCTTTATTAGCAATTTTATTGATGGAATAGTATAAAGCAGCTTCAGCTTCTTCAACATAAGGTCTATCAGGGTCTTCTAAATTTTTGGGAAGCGCTTCTCTTGCAAGTAATATTCCAATATCCGGTCTATTTTCATCTACTTGTTGCTCAGCTTGAGAAGCTAAAAATAAAGACTGTGTAATTAAAGCATTATTACGTTGTTTTTTAGCAATTTCAGCTTGTTTTCTAGCTTCTTCTTCTTTTTCAATAGCTAATTTAGTTTTTTCTTCTGCAATTTTTGTTTGTTTTTTGGCTTCTTTTTCGTTTTCTTCAGCAATTTTTCTTTGTTGCTCTGCTATTTTGCGTTCATTTTCTGCAATTTTTTTCTGATTTTCTGCAATTCTACGTTGCTCTTCAGCTTTTATTTTTTCGCCTTCAGCAATTTTTTTCTGATTTTCTGCAATAATAGCCTGTGTTTCAGCTTTTAATTTTTCAGTTTCAGTTACCATTCTTTGAAATTCAGCTTCTCTTTCCTTTTTGATGGCTAAATCTCTTTGAATTTCTGCATATTCTGATTTTTCAATAGCAATTTCACGTTGTTGATCTGCTTCATACTTAGACTGTAATGCCATCCATGCAGCAATTAAAGAAACTATTAAAAGAGTAGAAATCAAAGAAATAGCAAATAAAACTAATCTTCTATTTCTATCAATTTTTTGTTTTGATAAGAATAAAAACTCTTCACAATCTTCATGATAAATTTCTGCTTGTTCGGCTGGCTCCATAATAGGATTGATTTCCTCAGGAGTCATATATCTCAAAATCCAAGAAGCATTAGGACCAGCTTTTTCCCACCAAGCATTAAAATAAGTGTAAAGACCTGAATTTAATAAATATTTGGGATCTTTTTCATTTTCTAACCATTGATTAACCTGTACTTTAAAATCACGAAAAATTGAAACCGATTTATGTTCTTCTTCAGCCCATTCAACAAGTAAATCCCAGTTTCTAATCAGTGATTCATGGGTAATATCCAAAACAGCATCAGGAGAAAGCTCTTTAGATGCTTCATCATCAGTAATAAATGGTTGAATAAAAGAATTACCTGTTTCACGGAAAATATTGATTACTTTCACAAATTTTTCCATAGAAATTTCATTATAACCATAAATTGAATAAATTTCCATTAAACTCATACGATTTCTAACCGCACGGTTTTCATCAATTTTGGTCAAACAGGTAAATGTAATTTTAACTATTCTTTGAGCATCTTCTTTAGAAATAGTATCTTGGTATCTTTGATTATAAATTTCATGAGCCGTTTCGTAAAGTTCATTAGCGTGTTTACTTAGAACGTTTCTTAAACGAGGTTTTTCAAAAAGATACTTTTTTTCTTCAGGTAAATTATTAAGAAAAGCTTCAAACTCTGGTTGAACAGATGCAGGAAGTTTATTATTGGCTATACCACCAACTTTCGCATAATGAATAATATCAATTTCTTCCTTTTTATAATTTGCCTCTTTCCACATCTGATATAATGCATGCTGTAGAACAGGCAATTGGTCAGTACCATCACCCAAATCATTCAATATTCTTTGAGTTAATCTTAATGAAATTTTATCACCATTTAATATAGCTGGTGCTTGTATTACTTCTTGAATTTCTTCACGTTTTAATCTAGGAACAAAGTAAGTAGAATTACCAATTAGTTCTGCAAATCCTCTAAAAGCAACACATTGACCTATATAATCTGAACGCATGGTAAAGACAACATAAATAGGAAGCTGCTCTTCTTTTGCTAATTTAATAGTTTCTTGTAAAACATTAATCGTAATTTGAGAAACAGGAGAGGCAACACCATCTCTATAATTCTCACTATTAGTAAAAAACTCTTCAAATTGGTCAACAAGAATTAGAAGGTTTGAAGCTTTTCTTTTCATGGAACGACGAGTTTCTTCATCTGCATCAGCCCATTCAATAGAAGTCATATCACAATAGGCATCAGATTTTTTGTAAATATCAACTAATGCAGAGAAACCATACCCTAACTGAAGTTCAACATCGTCAACATTTTTTAATCTTAAACCTTGAGATAGAGCCGAAGCCAAGTTACGTAAAGGAGTTCTTTCTGGTTTAAAATCAACGACGGTCCATTTAGTAAATAAACCTTTTAAAAACCCTGCTTTGGCGTTTGGAATAACACCTGCATAAATTAAAGAAGATTTACCGTCCCCAGAAGCTCCCGTTACCATTACATATTTGTTGTTCTCCAACATTTGAATGACTGAGTCAATATGTTTATCTCTACCTTTAAAATAAATAGACTCGTTTTCATTAAATGGTCTTAAACCCGTATAGGGAGAAAAAGTTTCTTCAACAATTTTTCCAGAAACACTAACTTTATTGTAAACCTCTAATATTTTTGAGTAAATTTCTTCTTTCTTTAAAACAGAAAGAAGCATCTGTGGGGCTTTAAATCTTATAAATCGATTTCTTCTAGGCTCATCTTCACCAATTAGTAAAATAGGAGTATTATTTGAAGCTCCCCCTGATAATTTCCAAACTTGCTTCACAAAAGCTAAAGCCCAATCTGAACTTTCCTTGAAGAAAACAATAGTCATTCTAGCTTTACGAAGCATTTTAATAGCTTCTGTTCTATAGTCTAATTCTTGCTCAGGTACAACAGTAAGAGTAGATAATTTATAATTTTCTCCTAATTTTTCAACTATTTCATAACAATCACCTGCATCTTGAATATTAGAAATAAACGAAATATCATACTCTTTTTTAACTTGAACTTCCTCTTTATTGACATTATCTAAAATCGTTCTTAAATCATCAATAAATTGAGCAGAACTATTAGTATTAGTAAATATTACTTCTTCAGAAAGTGAATTTAATATTTGATCAATTAAAAGAGCTTGTTGCTCTTGTACAACTGCATCCTTTAGAGGATAATTCCAAACAAACCGTTTAAATTTACCTGAAGTTCTTTTTGACATAATACCCGCATTCTCGTATTGGTATTTAGCTAATGAAGTATAAGGATCTCCTTTAACTGTCCTACCAAATTGAGCACCCAATAAATGTATTGAACATTCAGCAATTTCAAGTGCCTTAGCGACATGCTCCACAAAGTCGGATTCTAAAGAAGGTTCCGCAATTTTAGGATATACCTCAAATCCAGCCTTTTCAAGCATAAATTGAAGTTGAGTTCTCACTGAATCCAACTCAGGGGTAACCCAAGCTAAAAATACTGGATTCTTCTTCTCAACTTGAATTCCTTGAACTTCTGCCGAAGTAAGAGCATCATTAATTTGAAATGTCGGTCTGTTATCCATATAAAGGAAATATAGGTTTATATCAACAATTTACAAAAGTAATTGATAATTAGTTTCAATGCAAATAAATTTAAAATTGTTTTGCACTTTATATAAACATAATTATTCACTTTGGAAGTGAATGGGAACCAAAATTTTTTGGAAATTTTGGTAATATGAAACAATCAAAGATAAAAAAATGGTGAATAACAAATGTTGAATGGTGAATATTGAAAAAGGAGTAAAAAATAAAGAGCTAAGGGGCGGCAACCTACTCTCCCACCAATTACGGAAGTACCATCGGCGACGTTGGGCTTAACTTCTCTGTTCGGAATGGGAAGAGGTGAACACCAACGCTTTAGCTACCCTTAGCTCTTTTTTAAT
>CAZBPK010000092.1:0-4172 GCA_964493765.1 uncultured Bacteroidia bacterium
CATACTCCATACCCTACCGCATAACCGTTACCGTTCCCACTCTTTCCACAAACCGTCCATCACGCTTACGTACTTTTAAACGATATACATAAACTCCTTCAGGCACAAATCCTTTATTCGTTTTTCCCATCCATACACAAGGTTCTGAACCTTCACATCTAAATATCGGTTGTGTATCACGATTGAAGATTTCTAAACTATGCCATACACAACTCCTACATACATAATTAAATACATCATTAGTGCCATCGTTATTCGGAGTAAAAGCGTTGGGTATCCATAACTCATCACAATCTAATACTACAATATCATCAGGATAAACCCATGTTGTATCGTAATAAGCATTTTTTGCCTCTAATTCTATATGGTAAATGCCTGGCTCTTCAAACGTAACCTTGCCATTACTTTGTTTTTCTATAGATTTTACTACATTCCCTGACGGTTTTACTTTTAATTTTAAACTATCTACATTTTCACTTCCTGTATAAATCACTTCTAACGTATCAAATACACAGATAGTATCTCTTAAACCTATTCCAGGCTCTATACATGGTGGAATTTCTATCCATTTCTCTATACTATCCATTACAAATTCTCCCGGTGGTAAATGTTCTCCATAATTGTATGGATTGAGTATCTTTAATTTTACTTTATAACGACCCGGTTGATTATAAACATGATTTACGGTTCTAAAACTATCAATTTTTCCTGCCAATTCCCAATGCTGGGTAACCCATAACGTATCCGATACCGTACCATCTCCATAATCCCATATCCTATAAAAATGACAACAACTTGTATCCGTAAAATCTACTGAATATGCATTCGATTGACAATAATTATTGATTTGATACGTAAAACCTGCTTCTGGTGTGGAGGGTAAGTTGCTATAAGGTGGGACAAAAAAGGCATCTCCACAGCTACATATATTTGAATCATATACTTTATTTAAATTTAAGTTTTCAAATGCAGTAGCATCAATGGAATATCCCATAGGGATATAATAATTTTTTAACTCATTTTCAATAATTTTATTATGTTCTAAAAGAATAAGATAAAAAAATTTCTTATTTTCACTAAAAGTATTATGATTTTTATAAAACTTAAAAGGATATAATCTTAATCCATAGTCAGGATTTATATTAAATTTGCTAAACATTGTAGTATCTATATTGAGTTCTATATTTGTTGAATCCAAAGAAAAGTCATTCAAATTGATTTTAAAAAACTTAATATTATTTTGAGTAATTGTTTTAAAAGATATGAGAATTTCTTCGTCATTTATGAAAGCAACATTTTCTTCAATCTTTGCCGGACTTTTTATTAGTGGATTAACTAATGTGGTTAAATCCACAATATTGGATATTTCTCCATTATACCTATTAATATTTCCAATCATTGTTTTACATTGATCGCTATCAATTAAAATTTTTTTTCCATTTGGAGAAAAATCATAATATTTGGTACAAAAGAAACTTGTGTTTACTTGTTCAAAGTTTTGTTTAATTGGAATAATATCGTAACCATCATAAATATACATTAAAGTTTGAGTTGGATTGCTAGGTAAATATTCATTTTTAAAATCTGTATTTCCAATTATTATCCAATCTCTACCATTACAATGCCTTATCATATTTCGAACAATCATTTTGTTTTCTTTAGCAACAATACTATTGTTTGTGATATTAATAATTTTATTTTGGGAATCAACATCGCTGTAATACATTTGAAAGATAATGTTATCAATATCAAACATAAAACTAGAACGCAGTTGATTTGGAGAACATAAGAAATCAGAGTGTGAATGAATTGCATTTAATTCTTTAGAAACATGTTTACCACTAAATATATTAGATTGATTACCAAAGAAAATTAATGAGTCTGAAATAATACCACTATAATTGCCAATAAACGGACAATTCAAATTGTTTAAGTTTAAAGTTAAAGTATCAAAATTCGTATGTTCTTTATCAATTGTTATGATTCTGTATTTTGAATTTACGCTATCAATAAAATTTGAAAAAGAATAAAAATAGTTAAATTGTGCGGAAAGAGTCGTTTGTAAAGTAGTTAAAACGACAAATACTAAGTATTTACTTATTGCTTTTTGTATATAATTATCTAAACTTTTCATAACCTTAAAATTATAACTAAGTAACTATCATAGAATTTATAATAGTTACTTAGCTTATTTATTATTTACTTACAACCACTTTATGAGTATTTACTAACTCTTCGTTTATAATTTTCACGAAGTACAGGCCTGCTGGAAGATTTTGTAAATCTACTAAGAAAATCTCTTCCTGATTTTGAGTTTTAAGATAGGTTTTACCCATAGGGTCTGTGATGATAATCTCAGAACCCACTGGACATTCTATCCATAAAATTTCTTGTGCGGGATTAGGATAAACCTGTGAATAGATTGGCTCTGCAAGGGAAACTACGTCATTTCTCAATATTTTGGGACTTGTAAAATCCGTATCAAAATCCATTGTAATATCATAACCTGTTTTTAGCATAATTCTTGCTGATATTACCGCTCTTGTAGATAAATGTTTAGGGGTCATAGCAATTTCCATTAGGGTATCTATCTGACCAGCAGTGAAGGTATCAATACCCACAGCAAAAGTCTCTGAATATACTTGCATAACCTTTTTCATGCTTTCATCTATTGGGCAAGTGCAGAAGGTTTGAGCTAAGATTTGCTTTGTGAAATCCACATTGCCTGCATACATGCTATCCGCCAATTTTGCATAATAACCAACACTAATTGCATCTAAACTATCACGATAAAGAATCTGGTCAGGTGTTAAATTTGATGATGCCATCAAAATACGATAAGTATTTTCCATACTTTCTCTTTTTAAGGCAATCTCTTCCAACAAAGTTGCCGGTAAAATTCTATCTCCTGTTATCAGTTCTTCTCTATCCACTCCGGGCTTAGAAGCACAATCTGAATTAACTCCTTGTGAGATTAAAAGACTGCAACCCGGTGTATAATTTGTTGGTGTATAACTAATAGGACTTTGTCTATGATACAATGTAATTGGATTATTTGTTGCTTCTGTGTAAATATCCCATAATCTATTAAAAGGGGTTTGGTTGGGTCTTATGACCCACTGATTATCTTGTGGTACGGCACCATTGCCTTGGGACCCTAATCCAGTAGAATAGGAGATAACCCATCCCATTTCATAATCACGAACAGTATTACATTCAATTTCATTTTGTCTATTATCTCCGCTAAACCATAAGCCACGCCCTAATCCATCCATAAGGTTGTTGGCAATATTCAAATTAGGTGCTGAATTGGCTTCTATTCCTACATGTAAATATGTGGGTATATTACCCGGTGCCATATTGATAGTGTTTCTATAAATTTTTCCTACTCCCAAACTACCCGTATTTTCCACTTTAATACCAAAATTACGATTCTGATTAGGATTAATATCTGATAATCTAATGAGATTATTTTCAATTAATTGTGGAAATACCTGAGCTAAATAAAAGCCTCGTAACTTGTTCACAACTTTATTATTTACTAAAGTTACAGGTTCATTATGTAAATAAGTTTGAGTAAAAACATTCGCAATATAAACTGCTGTAGTATTTGCATTCAATTTACCCAAAAATTCATTTCCTTGTATTTCAAAAACAGCATAAGGATTATCCACTGCAAAAATATCTATCACTCCTCCGTATGAAAACGTATTATTTTGAATATCGTACGTCCTCGGCGGATCATTAAATCTTCTCGTTTTTTTATCTGCATAAATAGAAACGAATGCTATGTTACTGAATCTATTGGCTTTAGCTTCTAAGTTAAACCCTGAAATTCTAACTGCAGTACTGAAAATTAAAACATTAGGCAAACTAGTGGGTAAGGTATTTTTTATATTTGAGAATTGATTATTCACCATTGTTATTTTAGAATTTGAATTATTTGGGTTTATAACATTCCCCAAAATACCATATTGATGTAAATTACGAAAGCGATTTTTATGTTCATCCAAACCTGTATGGTTCAACACATAATTACCATCAGAAATATTTAGACCTGTATAAGCTCTTTCAAAAATATTATTGTTCATAATGACAGTATTGCTACACCATGCAATAGAAACAGCAGTTTGAGTTACACGATTATTGTTTGGAGGAGTCATAGGTAGTAA
>CAZBPK010000093.1:0-25165 GCA_964493765.1 uncultured Bacteroidia bacterium
CTTCAAGCTCAACTTTTGCTTTAAAATCAACACGGTAAATGGAAAACAAATCTATTTCGCTGTTATACTCTTGCGGTTTTAATTCTAATTCTAAAACTTTCATTTCCAGAATGGAGGAAATAAGGGTTTTAGCGGCATCTAAATCCTGCATCAAACCTTTAAAGACCACATCATATAACGGATTAGCAATTTGAATATGCATATTGGCAAATATAAACAAAAAGTTTGATATTTACAAATAGGGTTCAAAAAGCCTTATTTAAAGGCGTGGATATGCGTGAGGGATGTGTAGGGAGCGTAGCTGCACTGCCTTTGGCTGCGAAGTATGAGCAGACAAAGGATTGCCGAAGCGATAGCGAAGCCCGAAACAGCCCGACCCGCAGCGTAAGCAAGGGACACGCCCAAAAATTAATCCCCGTCGTTATCTGTATAAGTAATTAATAGCCCGAGATTACTCATCATATCTACTTTTAGCAATACGACTAACTGCTTTAAAGAGGTATGTAATTCTTGAACTTTAGAAAAATCATTCTGAATAGCTTGCTCTAACTGAGAAATATTGGCGATTTTAGATTGAACTTCATTAAATTTATTTTTGATTACATCGGAAAGTAAAGTTCCGTTATATTCAATTTTTAAATGGTTTAATAAATCATCAAGCCCTTGACCATTTTTACCTGTAAAAGCGTTTTGTAGGCCTTCTAAATTGGCTTGAATACAATCAATAGATTTTTGGGATAATTTTTTTTCTAAAAGATTTAGGTTGATATTTCCTTGATTTTCAATTCCTGAAGGTTGCCCAATTTTACTTCTTCTTACATGTTCCATAAAAAAGACCAAGCTATTACAATAAACCGTTAGACTGCTCGCTACGTCTCTACCATCTTTCGAGACAAAAGTCTGTAGATAATTGCCTCCCGTAGGTTTCCAAAGTTGAATAAGTTTATTCAGTTGGTTTTGAATCTCTTTCACACAACCTAATAAATACGTTTTTCTGCGGTTAGATAAGCTGTCCGTTGTAAACCCATCTATCGTTTGGTTATCATTTTGATTATATAACATGTATTCCAAACAACCCAAGCCTTTTACGGTTACGCCTGCATTAGCAAAATAAGTACTATCTAAATTCGCATTCGCTAAATTTTGCTGAAACAGATTTTGATTAAAATTTCCATAATCAATATTTTGACCAATAAAGTTTTCTTCTTGAGGACCAAAATTAGAAAATTCGGCTTTTTTCCATTGCATTAACAAATTCAAATATTGATTTTTAAGATTTTGTAAATTACTGATATTAACATTCTGATTGAATTGGTTTACAGAGGTTTCTAATTGAATAGCCGCTTGTAAGGTATTTTCATACTCGCTAATGATTTGATTTCCTAAATTTTGTAGCAAAGCTTTTCGGTCAAAAGTATCAAACAAATTTTGGTCTGAAGGAGCCTCAGGCTTTTTACAACTTTGAAATACTATTAAACTAAAAACTACGATAAAAATGAAAGGTTTCATAAAAATTTAGAATTTTGGGGCAAAGATAATTTTTATTTAGATTTAATACAAATAAAAATATCAAAAAGTTACCTGTAAAAAAGTAACTTTTTGATTTTACAAGAAAATATTATTTCCCTTTCTATTGGCTATTTTCTTTTTCTTTGCTTTTCTTTTCTGCTAGCTGAATAGCCGCATAAGCATCTACAATGCCCCCTGTTATACACAAGTCTGATAAAGAGGTATTAGCACCTTTTTTACCGGGTTTATTGATTTTGTCGGTAACTTTAAAAGAAGATTGAAGAATAATTTCTTTCACTTCTTGAGCAGTTAGATTGGGAAAATAAGACATAATCAAAGCGGCAACGCCTGAGGTTGCAGGTGCAGCCATACTGGTTCCGCTATTAAACTTATACTGATTTTTATCAGGAACAGGCGCATAAATATCTACTCCTGGTGAAAATACATGGACTTTGGTTTTGCCATAATTAGAAAAACTAGCAATAAAATCAGCATTATTAGTTTTCCAACCGGAAGCCCCAATTTCTAACCAATTAGAAACTTCTTTTTTCGTTTTTGTAATAAAACGATTCGGATAATTTTTTTCTACTTCTAGGTCCTTTGCATCATTACCAGCAGCATGAATCAATAAAACTCCTTTGGACTCTGCATATTGAACGGCTTGGTCTACATAATCTTTATTAGGGGAATAAGATTTACCAAAACTCATATTAATAATGTGAGCACCATTATCCACAGCATAATAAATGGCGTTAGCAATATCTTTATCTCTTTCGTCTCCATCGGGAACTGCTCTAACAGGCATAATGATTACATTATTTGCAACTCCTTTAATACCCAAATTATTATCACGATTGGCAGCAATAATTCCTGCAACATGCGTTCCGTGCCCTGCGTCAGGTCCTTTTACATCGTTATTACCATACCCTTTTTCTTTAAGTTTTTTAGGATTATCCCCTACTAAACCACGAGGGTCAAACTCTGTATTATAACCATATTTTATACCTTTTTCTAAATAATCCACATATTCTTTTAAATCAGCAATCGTAATACCTAGTTTTCGTAAACCTAAGTAGCCCTCTTTTGCTTGGGTCATTTCTTCTGTATCAGGTTCATAGTTCTCTACGTCGGTATCAGAAATTTCTTTTTTATTTAAAGCTTTTTTTAGTAACCCCTCATTTTTTATTGCCCCTTCATACATGGGCTTTATCATAGCCATTTGCATTTCCATTTCTTGCTTTTTTTCTTCAAATGCTTTTTTGATTTCTTCCCAATATAAATATTCGGGCTTTTTAGAGGGCTTGGCTTTTGCATATTTTTTGGATAACCTTACATACTCACGAGTAAGTTCATAAGAATCTTGAGCAATATTCTCCCCTTTTTTATTTCCTAAGAAACTCCAACCATGCACATCATCCACATATCCATTTTTATCATCATCAATGCCGTTATTAGGAATTTCTTTGGGGTTTGTCCAGATAACATCTTTTAAATCTTCGTGTTCAATATCTACCCCCGAGTCAATAACTGCAACAATAATTTTTCTACCTTGTTTTCCTTTTAAAAGTTCTTGATGAGCTTTCTCAGATTTTAATGCTCCTCTTCCCTCTTGAATGTGCCAATCAACGGGAGGCTTATCACTTTGTCCATAAACTAAACCATAAGACAAAATCAAACTACTAATCCAAATTTTTAATTTCATTTTTTAGTAAATAAAGTGGCAAAATTAAACATTTTATTCTTTGGAATTTCAACGAAAATTATCCTAACTTTTTTTTCTCTAATTTAGTAATTACCAAATATTGATTTTAACTTTGCGGCAAATTTAAAAATTCCAATGGAAATCCCAGTAATATACGAAATTGTAGAGAACTCAATCGCTTTAGTTACCATCCAAAGACCTAAATCTTTAAATGCGCTTAATCAAGAGGTAATGCTCGGAATAGAAAAGACGATTTCTGATTTAATTGCTAATGAACAAGTAAGAGGAATTATTATTACAGGATCAGGACAAAAATCTTTTGTTGCAGGTGCTGATATTTCAGAAATCACAGAATTAGCTTACGAAGAAGCAGTGAGTTTTAGTTTGAGAGGTCAAAAAATATTTCAATTGATAGAAAATTCTCCGAAACCTATTATTGCGGCAGTTAATGGTTTTGCCTTGGGCGGTGGATGTGAATTAGCCATGGCCTGCCATTTAAGAATTGCTTCAGAAAATGCAGTCTTTGGACAACCCGAAATTAAATTAGGAATCATTCCCGGTTATGGTGGTACTCAAAGACTTATCCGTTTGATAGGGAAAACCAAAGCCACAGAATATTTGTTAAACGGCGAAAATATCAATGCAGAAACCGCTCTTCAACTTGGGCTTGTGAATAAAGTTTGCTTACAAGGAGAACTTTTAGAAAGCGCTAAGGAAATGATGAAAAAAATTCTTCAATTTTCTTCAGTTGCTATTGCCAATACATTAGAATGTATCCAAGCTTACGATAACCCCGACCAAAATGGATTCCAATTAGAAGCCATCAATTTCGCAAAATGCATCGCTTCTGAAGACGGAAAAGAAGGAACAAAAGCCTTCCTAGAAAAAAGAAAACCCGTCTTTAAAAATCAATAAAAATTCCTAACAACCATTCTTATAATCTTTTCAAAATCTATCCGCTTTTGAAAAGATTTTTATTTTTTCAAATTCGTATAGAAATTATCTTCTCATTTAATAGTTTAATTACCTTACACTTTGTATGTTTTCTATTTTCTCACTTTAATATATAATTTTTTTATTTGCAGATAAAAAAAAAATTACGTAATTTGGCATCAATAAATTTACATAAGTTTTATGAGTATCATACAAAAAATATTTAGTTTCCTAGGGCTAAGTAGTTCCAACAAAGTTAATGAAAAAGAAGCCTTATTGCAGAAGGTAAGAGAACAAAGAGCAGGTAATTTCCCTGTTTTAAAAGATTGGCAAGTCTAGAAAAATTACTTGGCGCCCCTTAAGATATTTTGAAGTTCAAGGAGATTTAACCATAAAAGGCATTACAAAAACCATTACACTAGAAGGTCAAATTAAAAACTTTTTACTTAAAGACATGTTTGGCTTCCCTAAAATAGGCTTTTTAATAACTGGGCAAATCAATCGCAAAGAATGGGGATTGAACTGGCAAATGGAACTAGAATCGGGAGAGGTAGTAGTAGATGAATGGGTAAAATTAGAAATAGAAGCAGAACTTGCTACTCCACAAAGCAATCAAGCTATGGAAAGCATGCTAAAACAAATGCAAGCAAATTGAAAATTATATTATGCTTTCTATTTTTAACCATAAGATTAAAGCCAATTTCTGGGGAGTTCGTTGGAACCTAAAAAACGGTAAAATCTTATCTAAAACTGAAACATGGGACGAACTACCAGAAGAAGCCCAAATGAATGCAATCGCTCTTGCGCCATGGGATTTTTTTCGTTGGCAATCTCGTGTATTTGTAAAACACATTACTTACCAGAATGAAGAGATAGAAGAATTTTTTTTATTACCCGCAGATGAATGGGAAAATACCATAGAAAAACTAGAAGCTGCTACCCAAGAACTCAAACAAACCAAAGACCAACTGATGGGCTTTGTACAAAATGTGCCTATCCCCCTGTTAGTTTTTTCTAATAATAACCAAGAAAAAGTGCTTTTTGCTAACCAACTTTTATTACAGCTTACTCATACTCCCCTAGCAAAACTTTATCAAGGGCTTACTATTCAAGACCTCTTTCCTTTTCAAACTACCAAAATACAAGCACTTTGCCAAGAGTGCGCTACTAAAAAACAACCTGTTCAAGAAATTATAGAAATTACTACCCCCAACCATGAAAAAAAATATTGGCTCTTGAGAATTTTTCCTATCCGTACAACTTTTCTAGAAGGTTTCATCTTAGGGATTATTGATATGACCCAAGAAAAAGAACAAGAAATCAAACTTCAAGAAGCCTATCAAGAATTGCAAACCCAAGCAGAAGAACTCACACAGAGCCAAGAAGCACTCACTATCATCAATGAAGAACTCAAAAAATCTTTCGAAGTCATCGATGAAAAAAACAAGGAACTGGAGGATTCTTTAAAAGCTGCAAGACGTTTCCAAAGAAAATTACTTATTAACTTAAAAGATTTTGAAAAATTAAAAGAACATTATTCTGCGGATATTAAAATTTTACCCCATTCCATTATCGGAGGAGATTTTTTTATAGTGGATACTATCAACAATAAATTTGTAGATTGGTATGTTTTTATTTTTGGAGATGCTACGGGACACGGACCCACTGGAACGCTCTTGGCATTAACCGTAAAATTATTACTAAAAAATGAACTCAATGGATTAGAAGATTTAAATTTGCTACATACCGTACTACAAAATACTCATCAAGAAATGCTCCATGTTATGGAAGCCCAAGAACAGCTTGCTTCCGTAGAAGGGGCAGAAGTTGCTATATTAGCACTACCGAAAAATCCTTCAGAAAATCCGTTCTGCTTTTTTTCTTCCGCAGGCATTCCCCTTTATTATTTTCAGTATAATTCCAAAGAATGGAAAATCATCAACCATAAAACTAAAGGATTAGGATGGACACTGAAAGATGCGACCCTGCCCCCCTTCCAAACAAACTGTATCCAATTCTCCAAAAAGGATACTTGCTTCTTATTTACAGATGGTCTCCAAGACCAATTAAGTCCAGAATACAAAAAAATAGGAAAAAAACTCCTCGTTGAGCAATTAAAATCCCTGCCTTATGAAATGCAACCTTCACAAAAATTAGATACATTAGAGCAATTCTGGAAACAATGGAAAGGTAACCAAACTCAAACAGACGATATTCTGATGGCTTGCCTAACTTTTTAAAAACATAAAAGCCCGATTTCTTCGGGCTCTCTTAATTTTTTATTCTATCTATAATTATCGAACAATAAACTTGCCTGTCATTTGCTCTCCCTTGAATAACACCCTATAAGTGTAAACTCTTGACGAAACTTCCCTTTCTCTAACTCTAATGAATAGTTACCTTTGACAGCGGCTTTTTCTTGCTTAATAAGCTTACCTATAGCATCGTAAATTTGAATATCCAATTCTCCTTCATCACCTTTAAATACAGATAAAACGCCTTTATCTGCCATAGGATTAGGATAAAACTGAACCATCATAGGAGTTCCATCGGGTAATAAAATCGCTTCTGCAACATTAGAATAACGATAATTTCCATTGAAATCTACGGCTTTATAACGATAATAATACTTAGTATTCCACTCTACTTGCGTATCTAACCATTCATAAGAAGCGTTATTACCTTTAGGATTAAAGGTTTGTAAAAATAGAAAAAGATAAAATTATACTTGAACTCTAAATATTAAAAATGTTAGAAAACCCAAAATACCAGACCTGTTGCAAATATGAATTTGGTGTACCTAATGAAGTTTATTGAAAGAAAACCCCACGATTAATCACATTTTCTTTAATTTTGTGATTATGAATCCTTACGATTTAGGCAAAAAAGGCGAAACCATTGCACAAGAGTTTTATCAAAACCAAGGTTTTATAATTTTAGATACCAACTACCGCTTTGAAAAAAATGAAATAGATATAGTGGCTTTTAATTTACAAGAATTGGTATTTATAGAAGTCAAAACCAGAAGTTCTCAAGAATGGATATTCCCAGAAGCGGCTGTGAATGATGAAAAACAAAAACGTATTAAAATTGCCGCTCAATCTTATTTATATGAAAAAAAAATGGAGAATTGTCCTTGTAGGTTTGATGTTATTTCTATTGTTTTTAATCCCGAGGGAGAGTATCAACTCAAACAATTTATAGATGCTTTTCGTTAATTTATGAACAAATATTGGCAAACAGATATACAATTTTTAAAAAAAGTTGGGCCTTTAAAGGCTGGGATTCTCAAACAACACGCCAATATTCATACCTATGAAGATTTACTTTTATTTTTTCCCAGACGTTATGTAGATCGTTCTAACTTATTAAATATCAAACAACTTAATCCTTATGAAAATGAACCAATCACGTTAATTGGTCAATTTTCACAATTTAAAATTATCAAAAATACCCATAAAAAAAATCGTTTAACTGCAATTTTTAGTGATGGTTCAGGATATGCACAAATCAATTGGTTTCAAGGAATTGAATGGATTCAAAAACGTTATAATCATTCTTTAGAAACCTTTATGATTTATGGTAAACCCGAATGGATTCAAGGCATTCCAACTTTTTCTCATCCTGAAATTGAAAAATTAGATGATGAAGGAGGCTATAAAAAAATTGTTCCTGTTTACCCTAGTTCTGAAATGTTTAAAAAAAATGGAATGGATAACCGCTTTTTTATTTCTGTTATACAATTTCTTTTAGAAAACTCCGATAAAGAATTTACAGAATTTATTCCAGAGGAAATTCTATATTCACTACACATAATAGACAGGAAAACCGCTTCATATTATATTCATCAGCCTCAAACTATTTCCCAACCTGATTATGGTTTAACACGCTTCAAATATGAAGAAATGCTTGCTTTTCAATGGATTATGGAAGCAAAACGTAAAAATTACAAAACCCAAAAAGCACCCATTTTTGAAAAAGTAGGTGATAAGTTTAACGAATTTTATCAAAATCATTTACCCTTTGAACTCACAGATGCACAAAAAAGAGTTATCAAAGAAATTCGTAAAGATTGCTCAAAACCTTTTCAAATGAATCGTTTAGTTCAAGGAGATGTAGGCTCAGGAAAAACCATTGTTGCTTTTTTGACTATGCTCTTAGCAATTGATAACGGTTATCAATGTGCCTTAATGGCTCCAACAGAAATTTTAGCCATTCAACATTACCAAACCATAGAAAAATGGGCGGAATCTATACATATTGAAGTTGCCTTACTCACAGGCTCAACCAAAGAAAAACAAAGACAATTCATTATTAATGGTCTTTTAAATAATCAAATTAAAATTTTGATTGGAACACACGCCTTAATTGAAGATTATGTACAATTTGCCAATTTAGGTTTAACCATTGTAGATGAACAGCATAAATTTGGTGTAGAACAAAGAGCTAAACTCTGGAAAAAACGTTCTGATTTATACCCTCATAATTTAGTGATGACAGCTACTCCTATTCCTAGAACTTTATCTTTAACACTCTATGGCGATTTGGAATTATCTATTATAGACCAACTCCCAAAAGGACGTAAACCTATAAAAACCAAAATTGTTTCAGAAGCTCAACGCTTACAACTCTTCGGTTTTATTAAACAACAAATTCAAAATGGAAGGCAAGTTTATTTTGTATATCCCTTGGTGGAGGAGTCTATGAAATTGGATTTAATTGCTGTAAAACAAGGTTACGAAGCAATTCAAAGAAGTTTTCCGAATACGCTTGTGGGTATTGTTCATGGAAAAATGAAACCTGAAGATAAAGATTCCGAAATGCTACGATTTAAAAAAGGTGAAACCAAAATTTTAGTCTCTACTACGGTAGTGGAGGTAGGCGTGGATGTCCCTAATGCGAGTATTATGGTCATTGAAAATGCCGAAAGATTTGGATTATCTCAATTACACCAGTTAAGAGGGCGTGTAGGGCGTGGAGAACATCAATCCTATTGTTTTTTAATCCCCAGTAAAATGAATACCTATACCCAAAAACGTTTAGAAGCTATGGAAAATCATACAGATGGTTTTAAAATTTCTGAAATAGACTTACAATTAAGAGGTCCTGGAGACTTTCTGGGAACTCGACAAAGTGGCTTGCCAAAATTTCATTCCATTAATATAGTTCACGACACTACCATTGTTGAGGAAGCAAAAAATGTCATCAAAGAATACTTTGAAAATTCCCTACAATCAGCTCAACACAAAAATTTTTTAGAGTTTGTAAATCATTTTCAAATCAAAATGAATTTGGATAGAATCAATGCTTAAAGTATTATTAGGCAGGTAATACTGATTGGGGATTCACTTCGTTTTCAGCAATCTTTTTTTCATTTTTTCAAAAGTGTACTAATCACTATGCTTCTCAAATCTATCAAAACAGAAAAAGCCCGAAATTTAATTTCGGGCTTTTTCTGTTTTGATAGATTACTTCACTATAAACTTTCCAGTAACTTGCTGGTCTTTAAATAGCACTCTATAAGTATAAACTCCTGAAGAGTATTCTTCTTTTGATAGCTCCATTTTCCATTGACCTTTCATATACTCTCTTTCAGATTTTACTAGTTTTCCGATTGCATCATAAACAAGAACTTCTATATTCCCTTCATCACCAGTAGCAATAGACAAGGTTGCAAAATCTGTCATAGGATTAGGATAAAACTGAACCATCATAGGAGTTCCATCAGGCAATAAAATCGCTTCTGCAACATTAGAATAACGATAATTTCCATTGAAATCTAGGGCTTTATAACGATAATAATACTTGGTATTCCACTCTACTTGCGTATCTAACCATTCATAAGAAGCGTTATTACCTTTGGGATTAAAGGTTTGTATTTTTTGAACGTTATTGAAAGAAGGATTTTGCGATTTTTCTAACTCGTAAAGGGCTAAATCTTTTTCTACTAAGCTATTCCATTGAACTTGAATGGCTTTTTGAGACTTGATAGGATAGGCTACTAAGGGCGTAGTTTCTACGGGAAGAGGCACATCCGCAGTAACAATAGCAAACTCAGAGAAAGAATTATAACCTGTTCTTTCAAAATCCGCAATACGAGTACTGCCATGCCAATTCCATTCATCATTAGGTGAAGGTAAAGAAGGAGAACGTTTCGCTAAAGCTTTTTGACTGCCTGTATAAGTCCAATAACTTGAAGGAATAACCTGTATTCCATAGTCAATAGAACCCGTAGGAATAGGATTCGGAATCATTTCCCAGTATCCTTCCATTTCTAGATGAGTATAATTATAGCCTGATTCTACTAATGGGGGCGTCCATAAAGTAGAGACTCCTGAGTTATAAAATCTTGCCATTAAAGCCGAGGTTCCTGTCAAAGCAGAGTTCATTTTTAAGAAAATCGGCTCATAATAGGTATTATTAGAATTATCGCTACCTACGGGGAAGAAGTAATTAGAGCCGATGGCAGTATTATTAATGACACGTTGCAAATGCCCAACAATATGTCCCCCCGTTCTATTGATAGCTCCTAAAGCAGGATTCACAACAATCATAACATTGGTATAACCCAAAACGTAGTTTCCTAATGAATTAGGAAGATTGAGTAACAATCTAGAATTTGCGGATACGTTTCCTGATGGATAATCTTTGATTCCCGAACCTGCGAAATTCAATTCATAATATTGAATAGAAGGAGTAGAAGCTAAGGAACGTATCGTTTGATTTCCTAAACCATTAAAACTAATTCTTCCACCCGCTAAAACATAGCCTCCTGTAAATTCAGGAACTAAAGAAGCCGTAGTATTAAGCGTAGCAATTTGAAGTTCACCGCCTGTCATACGAAGCTCTGCTCCCCCATTGAATTGGTCTGTGCCGTCAGGAACAATTACTAAACCATTCGTAATAAGCACACGTCTTGTTGCCGTCGTAATGCCTGATTGTAAAGTTTTTGTACCGATATTAGAAAAAATTAAGTTTCTATAAGGATTGGCAGGAGGTTGCAAACGTAAGGTTTGAGAGCCATCTCCATACAATTCTACAGCAGGAGAATTTTCTATATTAGGACCATCAGTATAAGTGTAAGTACCTGTAAATTCAGGAAGTACTACTCCATTTTTAGCCAGTCTTAAACCAGAAGCATTTGCCATAATCAAATTAGCCGTTCCATTAAAAGTATAAGTCTGAGCATCTACAATATTCACAGTAGTAGGATAAGTGCCTCCTGTATTGGTAATTCTTACTTCTCCGTTAACGGAAGTATTTCCTTCTAAATAACGAGTTACGATACAATTTGCGGTCGGATTAGCAAAATGCACACGCGCATAAGTACGATTTCTTAGATATTGAATAGGAGTTCCTGCGGCTGAAGTATACAATTCCACTACGCTGGGGCTAGACAGGGTGTAAGTCCCTAAAAGCTCGGGGAGCGTAGGATTTCCTGCGGTTTTTGCAACCCTTAAAGTACAAGCCGAAGCCGCCATCACTAAATCTGCATTTCCATTAAATGTATTGGTTTGAACATCTACTGTAGCAGTACCTTGAATCGTTACTAAGTGGTTACAAGTAGTAGTACCTGTTTGGAAGGTTTTGGTACCAGAGCTTTGGAATATCATGTCGTAATAAGGCGTAGAACTTCCTGCGGGGAGTTGTCTAGCGATTTGGTTTCCTGCACCATAAAAATCAATAGCGCCACCCGTTAACGTATAAGTACCTGTAATTTCAGGAAGCACGACGTTCAATTTCGCTAAACGCAGCTGCCCACCCGTCATAATCACATTACCCGCTCCATTCAAAGTTCTTGTACCCGCATCTAAAGTTCCAGACTCTATACGTAACTCTTGGGAAATCGTATAATTTTGTGCAGAGGCTAAAGTAGCCACATTAGCGTTATTTTGTTTTCGGATAACCATTCTTGGGAAGGTAGTAGCTAGACCAATTGTAATATTTTGATTGGTAGTAACATCTTGAGTAGTAACCGTAGGCGTTCCATAATTATAAGGATTAACCCAAGTGGCAGCCATAGGACCATCAAAAACAAAAGTAGAATTAGAAGTCGTATTCAAAGTTGTGCCTGCGGCACGCGTAAAATCTTTCTTCAATGTAAGCGTATTATTCCCCATAGTTAACGTTCCATTATTCAGGTTAAAAGAACGGCAAGATAAACTTGCTTCTAAGTTAAGGGCATGACTCGCTGAACTCCCTGTTTGATAATCTACATCTACATTTAAACCATCTCCCCTATAAACACAAGCATCTCCCGCAAAAATAATGTCAGCGGCAGAATTACTGGTCGTAGTAGTGATTGCACCGTAATTATTCAAGAAACCTCCTATAGTAAGGGTTCTATCATTTTGAAGGGTCAGAGTACCAGAATTACAAACGTTTAAAGCCACCGCATTAGCAGAAGAAATCACAGGCATGAACTTGCCAGGTCCTAAGGTTGCTACATCAGGGATGGAGATAGAAGTAGTAGAAGTAGGTACTGCCCCCGTGCTCCAATTAGAAGCAGTATGCCAGTCAGCAGTATTTCCTAACCAGACAGAAGGAGGAGTAGGGGGAGGTGTGTAATAAATCATTAGCTTATCTACTGCAAAAGAAGGGTCAACGGCTCCTGTTGAACCAGTGATAATAAAGCGAAAACGAATGCGTAAATTAGGAATATTCGCACACGCTGCAGGCATGTTCCAAGTTACGCGTGTCCATTGACCTTGACCCGATCCACATATTTGTGACCTAATAGTCGTTAAGCTAGAACCCATAGGGACTGCGGGAGTAGCAGAAGTAAAATTAGGAGATGCAGGAGTAGTCCATGTAGAACCACCATCAGTAGAATACTGAAAATCTGCTCGACAACAAGTACCTCCACCACGACCAATAAAATCAAATTGTAACACTAAATTAGAAGCACCCACGGTATTGATAAGGGGGCTTTGAATAATATCGGTTTCATTTTGCCCACCTGCACAAAAAGCTGCTCCTGCACCCGCCGCATAACCAAAATATAAAGACCTATCTCCCGCTCCACCAGTACCACAAGTTCCTGGAGGTCTCGCTGACTCACCATCATCTACCCTCCACTGGTTACTAAATCCAACCAAACCACAAACCCCACTTCCTTGATCTTGACTAACTGACCATCCTAAAAGGTTATTATCTGTACTCCAATCATAGCTAGCAAGAATAATGGTGCCCGCGGAAGCTTCACCACATTCACAATTGGCGGCATTGATATAATTCATTTTAGTTACGTTAGCAGAGCCATCGGCATTGGTAGCCGTCAAAGTAACGGTATAAAGTCCTACGGCACTAAAAGAAACTTGGGGATTAGCGGAGGTGGCGTTCGTTCCACCTTGATAAGTTACTGTTCCCGGACCTGAGAAACTCCATAAATAAGAAACGGGAGCCCTACTAGGAACAGAAACGGTTTGATTAGTAAAAGTAGTAACAGTATTAGCCCCTCCCACAGGCGTAGGCGAGGTCGCACAAACCGTAGTATAATTAGCCATAAAGTCTACCACAGGTAAGCACTGCTGTAAAGTAATATTTCTTGAAAAACTGGCTTGACACCCACTTCCATAAAATACTGTCAAAGTAACCGTCTTAGTGCCAAAGGCTTGAGAGTTATCAAACATAAACTGAGGTTCAAAGTCTGTGGAACTCGTTCCATTCACATAAGTTGCACCGGGAATATTCCATTGATAGCCCGTAATTCCAGCGCCTGTGGTATTATTGCGTATCGTAGTAACTTGTTCTAATTTACATACGGAAACCGTAGTCAAAATAAAATTTCCTACTCCTCCAAAATCGAAATCCACTCTAGGTCCAATTTCTTTGAGTACGATATTATCTACATTGAAACCTGCCATTAAAGTATAATCGCCTGTAGTATTGATAGCGTCCCCATCATTTCGCCAACGGAAGGCTAACCTCAATGTTGTAATACCTTCACATTCTGCGGGCAAAAGCCATCTGCGCATTTCCCAGTTATTGCAGGTACCTGCTAAAAACCAAGCGGTAGGCCCAATATTATCTGCTAATACTTTCCAGGTTGTACCAGAATTAATACTGTAAAGAATGGTGCCATAAGAATGAGCTTGGGCTTGGTCGCCCCCAAGAAAAAATTGCCCCTCTAGATAAATATTACATTTTCCTACGGTACTAATGTCTTGGGTTAGGTATGCATACTGGTCAGAAGAAGATGCACCAGACGAACCAGGTCCATCTATGTTCAATATAGAATATTCATCGGCATAATCTTCAGGACCGTTATTTAAACCGAACCAATAACTATCCGAACAGCCTTGGAAAGTAACATGTAAACTCCTATTGGTTACGGAGCCTCCGGGGTCAGGGTTGGGCAAGTCATTCGGAGCAGAGCAATTATAGTTCCTACCTCGAACAAACCGAGAAGTATAACTTGCCGTAGAACCATTGGGCAAAACACCTGCTGGATTGTTTTCAGGAGTGTTTACGTCATTAATTATCCAGTAATTGTTACAAGACTGGTTGGTGATATAGTTCAATCCTGTAATCCCCATAGGAGTAGGATTGGTTTTACTGCCCGGAGCATTTTCCGTACTCCAACGCGTACTAGCTCCCGCATCATTAAAATCTTCACCCCAAAATACTTGGGCTTCAAGATTTGAAAAAGCAAGGGCAAGAAATATGAATTTTATGTAAAATTGCTTCATAAGTTGTCAATCTTTTTTTTACAAAAGTAGTTTGTTCAATTAGAGAAAGCAATGAGAAGCAAAAAATAAATAATAAAAATCTTACAGTTAAAAATTCATAAAAAAATAAAAAAAAACCTATTTAATTAAAATAGACAAAAAAAATCTTACAAAAAAACATTTCTACAATCCTTTTATGAAGAGTAAAATCATCTCAAATTCTTTTTATTACTAAAAAAGCATTATTTTTACGCAAAAACTTAAGTCATGAAAATTGAAAATTATTCTTTATTAACGGATTTGTACCAAATAACCATGGGATATGCGTACTTGAAAAATCAGAAGCATAATCAAAACGCAGTATTCAACTTATATTTTAGAAAAAATCCCTTTGGAGGAGAATATGCCATTTCTGCTGGTTTAGATACGGTTATTGATTTTATTCAAAATTTTCACTTTAATCCCTCTGATTTAGAATATTTAGCTTCATTAAAAGGAAATGATGGGAAACCACTATTTGAACAGGGTTATTTGGATTATTTATCTACCTTACGTTTTACGGGAGATGTTTATGCGATGGAAGAAGGGGATATTGCTTTTCCGAATATGCCACTCATTCAATTAAGAGCTCCTTTAATACAAGCACAAATTTTAGAGACTCCTTTATTAGCCATTGTAAATTTTCAGACTTTAATAGCAACGAAAGCGAGCCGTGTAGTGACTGCGGCACAAGGCGACAAGGTATTAGAATTTGGATTAAGACGTGCCCAAGGCATAGATGGAGCTTTGAGTGCAAGCCGAGCAGCATATATTGGTGGTGTTGATGGAACTTCCAACGTCCTTGCAGGAAAATTATGGAATATTCCTATTAAAGGTACCCATGCCCATGCTTGGGTGATGGCTTTCCCTAATGAATTAGAAGCTTTTGAAGCTTATGCTAATACCATGGCTAATAATTGTACTTTTTTAGTAGATACTTATGACACTATTCAAGGAGTAAAAAACGCTATTCAGATAGGTTTAAAACTCAAAGAAAAAGGAAATCAATTAGCAGGCATACGTTTAGATTCTGGAGATATGACGGCTTTAAGTATAGAAGCTCGCAAACTTTTAGATGATGCTGGTTTCACTCAAGCAAGTATTGTGGCTAGTAATGACTTAGAAGAAGATATTATATTTGAAATGAAAAAAAACGGTGCCAAAATTGATATTTGGGCTGTAGGTACTCATTTAGTTACTGCAAGAAACCAACCCGCATTAGGCGGTGTCTATAAACTTTCGGCTATTCAAGAAGGAAACGAATGGAAATATCGTATTAAACTCTCTGAGCAAATTATTAAGATTTCTACTCCAGGTATTTTAGAAACTTATAGATTCTTAGACCCACAAGGTTATGCCATGGCTGATGGAACCGTTGATATTCTTCAAGAATATTCAGGCGAATTTGTGAATGAAAAAACTTTACAAAATTTCAACGAAAATCAAGCAGTTCAAAAAGTACCCTTGTTAAAAAAAGTTTTTGAGAATGGTCAATTGATATATCCAAGAAAAAATTTAGAACAAATACGTTCTTTTTCAACAGAAAGGAAAAGAATGTTTCCTAAAGAGCTTTTTGATTTATACAAACCCCAACCCTATTTTTGTGCATTAGAAAAAAATTTATTTAATTTGAAGTCTCAAATGGTAAAAAAATGACGGGAATTCAAAATATTTTAAATCGCTTACAATATGGAGAAATCATAGAGCTTAAAGATGAAAATCAAAAAGTAAAATGTTTTCAGTATCGTATTGAAGATAATGCTTATCTAATTTATGATGAAAATTTTAGTTCATTTGTTTTTGATGATTTAGAAGTAGAAAAAATGATTCGTAGTCATTTGAATGGTGAAGATTTAAATAATCAATAATGATAAATAATATACATATCATCAATGGTCCTAATTTGAATTTTTTAGGAATTAGAGAACCTGAAATTTATGGTTACGAGACCTTTGATGATATATTTAATGAGCTTCAAGCCCAATTCCCTAATATCCAATTTCATTATTTTCAAAGTAATCATGAAGGAGAAATCATTGATTATTTGCAAAATAATTACAGCAATTTTGAAGGCATTATTATCAACCCTGGAGCGTTATCTCATTACGGTATGGCTTTGTTAGATGCATTAAAATATATGAAATGTCCTATTATTGAAGTGCATTTATCTAATATTTATCAAAGGGAGGATTTTCGAAAAAGTAGCATAACCGCACAAGGAGCAAAAGGTGTTATAACAGGTTTTGGAAAGTATTCCTATTTTTTAGCAATACAATATTTGTTGATGAATTAAATTTTTTAATATTAAAGCCAATACTTTAACGAAATTGAAGGAGGACAAAAGGTGTTTCCAACATTATTAATAGAGCATTACAAGTTATAAGCAATGCTTAAGGGTTTAAGCGTGAGGGATGCAAAGGGCACAAACTGGCACTGACTTTGGTTGCAAAGCATGAGCAACCAAAGGATTGCCGAAGCGAACAGCGAAGCCCGAAGCACCCCGACCCGAATGCAAAGCATGAGGGGCACGCCCAAATTATTTTTTTATACCCAAAAATTCTGTTCCTTTCTCTACAAAACAAATTTTGTTTCCGAAGGGGTCTATAAAATAAAAACTATTTTCTCCCCATGGCATTTTTTGAATTTTAGGACTTATAACCAAAGGATTTTGTTGTTGAACTTTTTGGTAAGTATCTTGAATGTGAGATGTAGAAATGTAAATGTGTTCAGGATTAGGAGGAATTTGGTATAAATCTCCATCAGCTATGCTATCATAACAAGCTAATATCACATTTCCTAAATGGAAATAATATCTTCCATCACTGACTCTAAGTGCTTGAGTTTCAAAAATGGGTTCATAAAAATCTAATGCTTTTTGTATAGGGTGTGTAGGTAAAATTATGCGAAATAATTCAAATGAAATCATGATTAATTTTGGTCAGGGTATTTAATACGTTTATGATTGATAGTCAATAAATTTTTTTGTATATCGGTTTTAATTTTATTAATATCTCTAAATGTCAGATGAGAATGAACAAATTGCCCGTCTTTAATTTTATGTTCAACCACTAAATCAACAAGGTTATTAATTCTTTCTTCAGTAGGATTGTCTAAGGAACGAACAGCAGCTTCGCAGGAGTCTGCAATCATAACAACGGCTTGTTCTTTAGAAACAGGAAGAGGACCTGGATAACGAAAAGAGGTATCTTCTTTTGAATTTCCTTTAATTTCAATATGTTTACGATAGAAGAATTCAACCCTTGAAGTACCATGGTGAGTTTTAATAAAATCAATGATTTCAGTGGGTAAGTTATATTGTTGAGCCATTTCGGCACCAAGAGTTACATGAGAAATAATTACATCTGCACTTTGCTGTGGAGTTAATAAATGATGAGAATCTCTACTTTTTTGATTTTCTATGAAATAATCAGGATTAATGGTTTTCCCAATATCATGAAACAATGCCCCTACTCTACATTGCAACCCATTTGCACCAATTTTATTGGCAGCCGACTCAGCTAAGTTGGCAACTTGTAAGCTATGTTGATAGGTTCCAGGAGCTTGAATGGAAAGTTCAACTAACAAAGGATGTTTCATATCCAAAAGTTCTATGTATGTTAAATCAGAACTTAAACCAAATATTCTTTCAAACAAATAAATCAGAGGATAGGTGATTAAGCTAAATGCAATGTTGATGGCAAATAAAAATAAATTATTGTAATTTATTTGGCTAATATCTCCAATTAAATAGAAATTGTAGCCCATGTATGCAAAAGCATAAGAAGCAAACAGTATGACATTGGTAATAAAAAACTGGGAACGGCTCCTCATGTAAGATAAACTGTAAATAGCTAAAGAGCCTGCTGTAAATTGAATAAAGAAAAATTCAAAACTATTAGGCACAATGGTTGCCCCTAAAACTGCTAAGATATTGTTGGTTACATAGCCAATTTTATCATCAAAAAATACTGTAACAATAATAGCAGCCATACACATCGGTGCTAAATGATAATAATTTACGGGATAACTAATTAAAAGTTGTTGGCTAATGCTCAGAATGAGTACCAATAAACTAATCATAATAAAATAAACCATCAATAAAAAAACCAATTGTTGATTTCTATAAAAAATGACTTTGTGATTGGTTCTTAGATAATACATCAAAATGATGGTCAATAAAGATACAATGGCAAATTGCCCTAAAAAAATTAAAAAATCATGCCAAAACCCATATCTTTCATTTTTTTCAGCTATTAATGAATCAATGATTTCTTTGATTTCTTTGGTAACTTCTTGTCCTCTTTGAACAATTAATTGCCCTTTATGAACTTGGCTGTAATATTTAGAGATAGATGAAAGAACTAACTCCTTTTCTTGCTGGTAAAGAACGCTATCAAAATAAAAGTTGGGAATACAATATTTGGATAACAAAATAAAAGCTATTTGTTTTTCAATAGGATTATAAAATTTATCAATTTTTTGTTCAATAAGTTTAAGAACTTTGGTTTTATCGCGGGCATTAATTTTTTCTAAAAGAACTTCATGGGAAATGTTGGTTCTTAAAGATATTAATGGAGTTTGAATTTCATTTAAAGGTTTATCTACAAAAGGCACTGAATAAATATCATTAAAAATGAGTTTTACACCATTAATTAAAAATTCATCGTTAATATTTACGAACTGGGTTTTATTGGTTAAAGTTTGAGCTAGTTCAAGCCATTCTGTTGGCAATTGATTTTCAGTAATTAACTCGTTCCAATTGGATTCAGTAGGTAATATTTTCCAATCATTGATTAGTTTTTTTATGAGTTGAAAGTCTCTTTCAATTTTGAATTTATTTTCATGAAGAATTCCATGTCTTTCTAAAAAAATTTCGTAAACATTTTGAAGAGCCGTATCTTTTTCAATTTGTAATTGTGAATTATTTTTTACAATAGTAAAATCGAAAGGTGAATATAAATTAGGGGCTTGCCAAGGAATCCCAACTTCATAATAGTATTCTGTAATATGATTTCTGGGCAGAATAATAGTCGTAGCAATGATAAAAAGACCTACAAAAGTGTATTTTCCTAAGGTTTTATTAGCTTGAATGTTATCATAAATCCATGCAAAGAGTTGTTGTAGGTATCTCATAAAATGTATGCAAATATAATTTGAATTTTGTTTTCATATTTTGGAGAATTAAAAATATTTGTAAATTTGCTTGTATATTTTACCCTATGAAGTCATTATATTTCATTATTATTTTGATGGGAATTTTATCAAGTTGTAAATTTAAACCTGATGAAATCACTTTACCCAAATGGAAATCTGAATGGTTAGGACCATTAGTGAAAATTTCGTTATCTCCCCAAGATATTAAGAGTATTGATAGCATACATTTTGAGAATAATTTTTCTCCCAATCAGTTTGGAATACCTCCGGCTAGTTATCCAAGCCTCCCCGCTATAAATAATTTAACGGTCTCTCAAACGGTTCAAACTTCTGATATTTATTACGAAATTACGTTTGATAGTGCTTTTACTACTATAAAAATCCAAAATCAAATGCCTTTTACGATTAAATCAGGTGCAAAAATTAGTTTAGGCAAAAATGGAAATAATTTGTTTAGCTTTACTACTAATAATGATATTACTCCTGGTTCCACTTACCAATCACAAGTATTTGATTTTGCTGGTAAAAAATTATATAATGAAGTGGATGTAAAAATTGAAGATTTTAACACTTACTCAATCAATAGTCCATTTACAATTCAAGGAAATGAAAAACTTATTATTCAGTTTGATATTAAAAATTTTCAGTTGAGAGAGTTAGCAGTAGAAGCCAATAATCAATTTGAAATTTTAGATACTACAGATTTTAGTTTTGCAGGTGATGAAATGGCTGCTGATGCAGTAAATGGTAAAATGAAAATATTTATTGAAAATCAATTCCCTATCCAACAAAGCATGCAAGCGTATTTTATGGATTCTTTGATGAATGTTGTAGATTCCTTATTTAATCAACCTTTTGTGATTGCTTCAGCCAATGTAGATGGTCAAGGTTACAGTATTGATAAGCCTTTAAGTACCAATGAAATTTTATTAAATCCACAAAAATTTGATAACCTAAAAAAAGCTAAATTTTTAATGGCAAAAGCTAAATTTGAAAACATCAATAATACTGTTTCTGTTACCAGAATGAGACGTTCTGACCAATTTGATATTCAAGTAGTTGGAGATTTACAGTTACAATACGATTTAACCCCAAAAAACCAATAAAATTATGAGAAAGATATTGAGTTTGATATTCCTATTGAGCCATTTTTATTTAAAAGGGCAATATAACGTTTCTGTAACATATTGTAATCATAATGACATAAACGCCTCTCGTTATGAGCCTTCAGAATTACATCTTGGAAAAAAACATTTCCAATTATCAGGTAATTATTATTTGTGGGCTGGAAATAATGCTTTTCACTATGGTTTATTTGATAAACTACAAAATAATAAAGAACTTACGGAATCAGATATTAACAATTTACTTTCTGCCATGCACCCAACCAAAAATACCCTTGGGATTGGTCAAGATTACCAAATTTTAGGGTTAGCATTTCAAATTAAAGGTTTTGCGATGGCTTTTTCAGTGGTAGATAAATTTGGATTTGATTTTAATTACACAAGAAATTTTTTGAGTTTGCTTTGGAAGGGTAATAAACAATTTGCGGGGCAAAACGTGGATTTAGGACCCATAAGCATGAATGCTCAATATACCAGAGAATTTGTAGCTGCAACAGCTTTTAATATAGTAGGAGATATGGAAAAAGGGGTTAGAGTAGGAATTCGTGCTAAATATATTCAAGGAATTGGAGCAATGAGTATGCCCACTTCACAACTAAAAATGTACACAGATCCAGATGGTCGTTATATTGATGTAGGGTTTAATTATCACTTGAACATGTCGGGACTTAATCAATTTGATCCTTTTAAATTTAATGGAACGGGTTATGGAGCTGATGTGGGTGCAACTTTTAATTTTTCTCGTAAGTTTTCATTAGATGCTTCATTATTAGATGTAGGCTTAGTGAATTACAATCAAAATTTAAAAAGCTATGCCAAAATGGGGACCTACCGCTATGAGGGAATGTTTATTAAAAACTTTTTTGGTAACCCTGAAGTCAATACCGATACTATATCAGCCATATTTGAGCCCGTAGAAACTGAAGGAAAAAGTTTTTCTGTTGCATTGCCTACAAGGCTTTTACTTCAAGGAGAATTAAAACTCGGGCATAAAGATGATGAGTCATTACAACCAACACATTCTTTCTTTTTTACCTATATTCAAGGATTTAATCAAAAACCCGGCGGTACAAAACGTCCTTATTTAGGAATAGCCTATAATTATGATTTGCATGAATGGGTTGATGTAGGGGTTTCTGGTGCTTTAGGTGGATACAACAAATACGCTTTAGGCGCTTTCTTCTCATTGAATTTGTTCCATACCGTAAAAGTAGGTATTGGTTCAGACAATTTAATGCCCTTAATCATCAAAAAATCTGGTACTGGTATTGATGTTTCTTTGAACGCTTCTCTTTCTTTTTAAGTTTATTAGCTAAAAAAATCTATATGGCACAAGTTAAAGAATGGGTAAAACCACAACCCTTAACCGTTGAAGAAGAAATCAGAAAACTTGTTTTGTACAATGACCACGTCAACACTTTTGATTGGGTCATTGAGTGCTTGATGGAAATTTGTGATCATACAGAAGAACAAGCTACTCAGTGTGCTTTTTTGGTTCATTATAGAGGTAAACATCCTGTACTTTCGGGAAGTTTTGAATATTTGGCTCCTCGTCATAATGCTTTAGCAGACAGAGGCTTATCCGTAAATATTGAATAATATTTATTTATGGATAATCCTTTACTCCAAGAACTAGGCTCGAAAGCTAAAATTTCGTTCTCTAAATTTGTCAAAATTGGATTTGGCGGTACAATATTTTCTTTACTTTTATTAGTATTGTTTGACTTTATACACCCTAATTTCTGCCCAGAACAACCTAATATTTACTTTTGGAAATGCCATCATTCTTTATGGGTTCATATAGTTTTTCTTATTATTTTTCCAATTTTTTATTTGATTTTTGCAATTTTTTACGCTCAAAAATATATATTGTATTTAATTGTTGAACTTATTTCTAGCAAAGCCAAGTATCAATCTATACAATGGGTATTGAATCATGTTCCCAATCAATTTCATTCTACTTTACAAAAAATTTCTAGAAAACTAAGTAGCCAACAGTTAAGTGCTGAAAATATTGTAGAAAGTTTAGTTAATTTGCCTTATAAGAAAATCAACGAAATCTTTATGCCTAGTTTAATGGGATTTTATGTAATTTTTTTTGTTGAAATCCTAACGTTTATTTATGTATGGGTAAAATTATAAAAAGTATTGGAATAATTGGAACTGGAAATTTAGGGACACAAATTGCAATTCAAGCAGATGAACTTAATTATGAAGTCCAATTTGTTTATAATAGAACGGAAGATAAAGCACATGAATTAGCTGGTTTAGTGGACGCTAAGGCGTTAACTATTCTAGAGAATTTACCTCCCTGTGATATAGTATTTCTAACAGTTCCAGATCATCAAATTTCTTTAGTCATTCAAGAATTGGTTCCTCTAAAAGAAAAACTTAAAGAAACTATTATTGTACATTGTAGTGGTGCTACTCCTATGAATATTCTTAAAGATTTTGATTTGTTTGGAGTATTTTATCCACTTCAAACTTTTACCAAAAATAAAAATCCAGATTGGTCTCATACTCCTATTTTTATAGAAGGTTGTAATATAGAAATAACTAAGACATTAGAAATATTTGCTGGTTCATTCTCAAACAATATATTTGTTCATAGTTCTGAAGCACGTCTTAAAATTCATTGTGGTGCTGTATTAGTTTCTAACTTTGTTCATGCTTTAGCACATGCATCTCTTCAAATTTCTGAGCAACAAGATTTTAAACAGGTCTATTTTCCTTTGATTACAGAAACGGTTCAAAAACTTCAAAACTTTAAGCCCAAAGAATGTATTACGGGTCCTGCAAAAAGAAATGATATTCAAACTATCCAAAAACATTTAAGTTTAATTCAAAATCCAGAAATTAAACAATTTTATGAAATTATGACCCATTATATTCAAGAAAATATGATATAAGTATTCTATCATTGCTGCTATAACAGATGAGAGTTAAATTACAATTTACCTTTGTATAAATTCTAGAATAAGAGGATTAAAATCCTTTTCATGAGTTTCCATTGGGCAATGCCCTGAGTTATGAACTATTTTTAAAGTAACATTAGAATATTTTTCTTGAAATTTTTGAGCTGTAGATAAAGGAATCCAAGTATCTTTTTCGCCCCAAATGATTAGCATTTTACTTAAAACTTTGGAATAATCCATTTGAAAATCGGATTCTTGAGCTGTCGAGGCTAAAATACCTTTTGCTGCATTGGTTACCATTAAAGGCTTTAAATAACCCTTCAAAGCTTCTTCATCAGGAGTTTGCCCATAGGCAGAAGCAAGAATTTTCTTAAATTTATCAGGTTTAGTAAAATATCTTTGCAAAGCAATTTCTCCTATTCTATGAACATAATGAGAATTTAATAGCCAACGTGTCCAAAAATTGGACTGAGAATAAAAAAATAATCCATCAACACAAATGATAGAAAGTGTTTTTTGTGGATTTATTTGACCCATAGCCAAAACTACGGAAGCCCCCATTGAATGACCCATTAAATGCCAATTTTCATTTGGAATAATTTTTTCAGTAAGTTCCCAAGCCAATTTCGCACGATTTTCAGGAGAATGGTTCCAATTTAAATTTCTTTCACTAAATCCAAAACTTGGTAAATCCATGCATACTACTTGAAAACCACTTTGTGTTAAAGTGTCAATATTTTCCTCCATGAAAAAGTAGAGCCTGAAAAACCATGTATCATCAAAATATTTCCTTTTTTAGGAATAGTAGGTTCAAAAACTCTGTAATGAACGAGAACATCTTGGATTTTATCAATTTTGGAATTGGGAAATAATAAAGTGGGTTCAGAATAATCTAAAGTAGGTTTTAAAGGAATAAAATAGGGAATAGCTAAAATTAAACAAATTCCACCCACTAAAATTAAACTCAACGCTTTTAATATTTACTAAATTCAACTAATAAATGCAACTTTTGGAGTAAAAAAATTATATTTTTCAAGGAAAGGGAGAAAGAAAATATTCTTTCTCCTCTTTACCCTGATGGAGAGATATTATTTTTGTCCCTTTCCTTCCTAAAAAAGT
>CAZBPK010000094.1:0-15740 GCA_964493765.1 uncultured Bacteroidia bacterium
TCACCGTTCTTCATTAAAAAATCTTCTTTAATGGAAAACCTTAAAACACCTGAAAGTTCTGTATTTTGAAAAGTTGTTGAAAGTTGATTTTCTGAATTATAATAAGAAAAAGCAAAAGTCCTAGCAGGTTGGAAATAACGAGTTTTTAAAGAAAAATAAGCAAAAATTCCTTTTTTTACATCCCACCATAATCGGAGATTGTTCTCTGTAAAATAGTTCTGTTGAATTAAGGGGACACGAAACAACATAGAAGTCAAAATTCCTGTGCCCATCTGTACATAATCAGGATAACCTATTTGCTCTACTTCTTGGGTCCTTTGTAAACCAATTTCAAAGCGAGGTTTGTAAGAGATTTTATATCTTATATCTATATCATACTTAAACCTTTTATCACTGTAACCATACGCTATGTGCGTGCCGAAGTACCAGTATTTACTTAAAGTAGGGCGGGTATAAATTCCTATACGATTTCTAAGTCCTTCAACAGCATTAAAAGTTACTAATTGTGTATAATTACCAATTTCAAAGTATTTGAATTTTCTACGTCCATTGGTGATGTATTCAGAAACAAAATTAATAATTTTCCAGAAGGATTGAGTTTTTAAAGTATCAATTAAGGCATATCCCATTTCTTCGCTTTTTTCTAGTGGGCTTAAGCGACTTTCTTTCCAATAAGCAGAGTCTTTTTCTGTGGCTCCCCAAGTTACTTCTACAGAAGCATCTTCAAAGAATTTATCAGGTTTAGGTTGTTCTAGAATATAATCTGTCATAGTAGTAGCCGTTCTACCAATCAAGCCTACTCCATTTTCTTTATTTTTAAAATCTACTTCAATATCGGAAACAACAGGCAACCAATGCCCTTGAATGAAATCAAATTGTTGCCTAAGTCTTACATCTTCTACGAAATTGACGTTAGGGTCCGAAGATAAGCGTAAATCTAAACGTTTAATTGCCCATGACTTATTTTTGATATGGATCATTCCTTTAAAAGCCAAATCAAATTTATTTCTAGGGATGACTTCAATGAAATAGGTAGTATCTTGGTCTTGTGCTTCAATTCCTTTGAGTTCAAACTTATAATTAAGCGTAGCCCCATCTGCTAAAGGCGAAATAAACTGTTTTCCTAATAAATAAATATAGTTTTCATAAAAATTCATAGAAGTTACAAAGTTAGAAAGCAAGTTCGCTTCTGGATTTTGTACCCCAGAACTTTGTGTTGCTTCTATTACTTCACGTTTTTTTCCAGGTTTCTTTTGGTAAACCCTAGAAATGGACTCTGAAATAAAAATTGCTAATTTGTATTTATTAGGAAGGGTATCCTGAATAGTAGTGTCATTCTCATGAGACTTAATAAACTTTTTTAAGGGTTTAAATTGTAGCTGGTCTAATTTATCTTCGGAAATGTTATCTAAAGAAATCACTAACTTATTATAGGCTTTATATTCTACGGATTTAAATTTGTCCCAGTTATTTTCTTTTTTATTTTTGATGGCTTGCTTCATTACTCTTAAACCGGGATTGTCTTTAGCTGTAATTACTACTTCTTCTACTTGGTAAGTAATAGGCTCAATAAAAAAATCTTTTTTTAGGTTTTGATTGACTATTAAAGTGTCTTTAAGGATTTTATAACCAGAATAACGAATTGTTACCACATAAGTTCCTTCGTTCAAGGTAATTTGATATACGCCATCTAAATTGGTATTAGTTCCTAATTGCCCTAAGGTATCAAAAAATATAGGAACCAAGGGCATGGTTTCTTTGGTATCTTTTTCATATAAAATGCCCGTAACGGTATACTTATTTTGAGCTTTTATAAAAAAAGTAAAAACAAAATTCAATAAAAGAAAACTCCAAAATCGCGGTTTGAACCATCTCATGATAAAATCTCTGCTAATTGCTCTTCTAGTGTTAAAGGTTGGGTAAGATGTAAGGTTTTGATGCCCAATTTTTGGGCGCCTTCTATATGTATAATCGTATCTTCAATAAATAGCGTTTCGTCAGGTTGAAAATTCATGGTTTTTAATACCTGTTCAAAAATTTCTTTATGAGGCTTTCTCATGCCCATTTCAAAAGAAAAAAAAACTTTCTGCATAGAAGCAAACAAAGGTTGACATTCCTTAATAATGTAATCATAATGAATTTGATTGGCATTGCTTAGAAGTACTATGGGATATTTTTGAGATAATTTTTGAATTAATTCACTTCTTTTAGGAAATAATCCAATTAACATGCTATTCCAGATGTAGTCTATTTGATTATCTTGTAAATCAGGAATTTGAGTTAATGAGCGTATTCCATCACGAAATTGTTGAGGAGTAATTTTCCCAATTTCAAAATCATCAAAAATAGGGTCTTGTTTAAGTTGAGAAAAATGTAAATTAGGGCTTAAATTATTGAGTTTATCAGTTACTTTATGATAATCAATTTCATAGAGAACACCCCCTAAATCAAAAATCAAATTTTTAATGGGCATATAAAAATGCTTTATATTTTACGCAAATATAAAGCATTTTCCATTTGTTAATAACTAATTTTTAGTAGTTTTAAATTTTTCTATTAATTACACTTTGTCTAGATTAAAAAGTTATTTTATGGTTCTATATTTGGCTTTTCTGTCTTCTACTTTACCATATTTTTTGGTTCTAAATACTTCGTATTCTGAATAAGTACCTTCATAAAACTCTACCATTCCATCACCTTCAAAAGCCATAATATGAGTACAAACTCTATCTAAAAACCATCTATCATGAGAAATAATTAAAGCAGAACCCCCAAAATTTTCTATACCTTCTTCCAAGGCTCTTAACGTATTCACATCAATATCATTAGTAGGCTCGTCTAATAAAAGTACATTAGCACCAGAGCGCAAAACTCTTGCCAAATGCACACGATTTCTTTCTCCACCGGATAAAACTTTTACTTTTTTGGTTTGATCATTTCCAGAAAAATTAAATTTAGAACAATACGCTCTACCGTTAATTTCTCGGTTACCCATAACAATCATTTCATTACCATCTGTAATCGCTGTAAAAACATCGTGTTCAGGATTTAACTCAGAGTGTTCTTGGTCAGCGTAACCAATCACAACTGTTGGTCCGACCTCAAATTTACCTGAATCGGGTTTTTCTTTACCCGTAATCATTTTGAATAAAGTAGTTTTACCAGCACCATTAGGGCCAATAATACCCACAATAGCCCCTTTGGGAATCATAAACGTTAAATCTTTGATAATTACTTTATCCCCAAAAGATTTATTAATATTTTCAGCATTGATTACAAAGTCACCGAGACGTGGACCTGGTGGAATATATAATTCTAAAGTCTGTTCTTTTTCTTTAGCTTCTTCAGATACCAATTTTTCATAAGCATTTAAACGAGCCTTACCTTTTGCTTGTTTTGCTTTTGGGGACATTTTAATCCATTCTAATTCACGCTGTAAAGTTTTTTGTTTTTTGGTTTCTGCTTTTTCTTCTTTTGCTAAACGATCTTGTTTTTGTTCTAGCCAAGAAGAATAATTTCCTTTCCATGGAATTCCTTGACCTCTATCTAATTCTAAAATCCAACCTGCAACATTATCTAAGAAATAACGGTCGTGAGTTACTGCAATAACAGTACCAGGGTAGCTATGTAAATGTTGTTCAAGCCAGGTAATAGAAGAAGCATCTAAATGGTTAGTAGGCTCATCTAATAATAAAATATCGGGTTTTTGTATCAATAATCTAGCTAAAGCTAAACGTCTTTTTTCACCACCAGACAAATGTTTAACCAAAGCATCTGCTGGAGGGCAAGCTAAAGCGTTCATAGCAATTTCAATTTTATGGTCTATACTCCAAGCATCTAAAGCATCTATTTTATCTTGTACTTCACCTTGTTTTTGAATAACTTTATCAAACTCTTCAGGAGTTAAATCTTCTGCAAACTTTGCTGAAAGCGTATCATACTCATTTAATAAATCATAAATTTCTTTAGCGCCTTCTTTAACGATGTCAGCAGCTGTTTTTTCGGGGTCTAATTCGGGTTCTTGAGGAAGATAACCCACAGTATAACCGGGAGTTAATACAGCTTCTCCAATATAATCTTTATCAACACCTGCCATAATTTTTAGCAAGGTACTTTTTCCTGAACCATTTAAACCTAATACCCCAATTTTTGCACCATAAAAATAGGATAAGTATATATCTTTTAAAACCTGTTTATTGGGTGGGTAAATTTTACCTACACCCGACATGGAATAAATTATAGTTTCCGCCATTATAATAATTATTTTGCAAAAATAGTGAATTTTATGAATTTCATAATTAATTTTCTCAATTTCACTAATGTTTTAATTTATGATGCCCTTTGAAATAGGCTTCCAAAACTGGAACATAATCTTCCGTGGTTTGAATATTTAAATAATCAATTTTTTCTTCAAAGGCAAAATTTTTAATTTTATGATCTAAATGATTAAAAAAAGATTGCAATGAGTGGGATTGGTGAAATTGGTGAGTATTAACCCATGTTTGTTGCCCAGTTTCAGAATCTTGTATAGGAATAATTCCTTTTAAATTGGGAAGAAGTTCATCAGGATGAAAAAGACGAATTAATGTAATATCATGTTTTTTCTTTAAAAATCTAATTTTATCCCAATATTCGGAATTATCCAAAAAATCAGAAATGATAAACAAAACAGAATGTTTACGTTGTATTTTATGAAAATATTCTAATGCAGAAAGCAAGTTTGTACCTTTAGATTTAGGAGATTGTTGAAGTAAATAACTAATGATACTCAATGCTTTTTTTCTGCCTTTTGAGAGTGGAAAAACTTTTTCTACTTGGTCAGAATAAGAAATTAACCCAAATTTATCGTTGTTTTTCATAGCAGAAAAAGTAAATATTGCGGCAATTTCAGTACCGATAGTAATTTTAGCATGTTCTGATTTACCAAAATATTCTGAGCCAGAAATATCAAAAATAACAAAAATATTAAGTTCTCTTTCTTCTTTAAACAGCTTTACAAATACTTTTTCATGAGATTTAGCTGTAACATTCCAATTAATCGTTCTGATTTCGTCACCGTATTGATATTCACGAATTTCGTCAAATTCTAAACCAGAACCTTTAAATGCAGAACGATATTCACCTACAAAACGGTTATCTACTAATTTATCAATTTTGATTTGAAGTAATTGAAGTTTTTCAAAAAAACTAGCATCTTGCATAAACAAAAATTATAACTCAAAACCAATTACGAGAATATCATCTGTTTGTTCTTCACCTGCACGCCATGAAATTAATTCTTGTTCAAGCGCATTTTTTTGTTCAGCCATTTTTAAATGGCGAGTTTCTAACAAAAGTTGGTAAAATCTTTTGGTTTGAAATTTTTTGTTGGATTCACTGAATTGGTCTGTAAAACCATCCGTAAAAACATAAACTCTATCATTAGTTTCAAGGTCTATAGAATGGTTTGTATATTTTCTAATATCTTCATCTTGGTCTCCACCAACGCTAAATTTATCGGGTTTAATTTCCGCAAATTCATTTCCTCTAATAATAATGAGAGGTCTTTTGGCACCCGCAAAATTGAGTTTTTGTCTTTTTACATCAATTTGGCAAATAGCAATATCCATACCGTCTTTGGAATGGGTTTCATCTTGTTGTAAAGCAACTCTTACACGTGCATGTAAAAGTTCTAAGATTTCATCAGGTCTAAAAATTCCTTCCACTTCAACAATTTGACGTAAAATAGTATTTGCCATAATAGACATAAAAGCTCCGGGAATTCCATGACCCGTGCAATCCGCACAAGCTAAAATAGCTTTACTCAATTTTTGATTAAACCAGAAAAAATCCCCAGAAACTATATCTTTGGGTCTATAAAAAACAAATGAGTCTTTAAAACAATCTTTTATGTCTGAAATCTTTGGCAAAAATGCATCTTGAATTCTTTTAGCGTAATTAATAGAATTTAAGATATCTTCATTTTTTTGCTGAATTTCAGTTTTTTGTGCCTCTAAAATAATATTTTTTTGTTGAATTTCTTGTGTTCTTTCTAAAACTTTATTTTCTAACTCTGAATATAATTTAGCATTTTGTATTGCAATAGCAGCTGGAGCGGAAAGCAAACGGAATAACTCAATAGTAAAAGGAGAAAAAGCGCCTGTAATTGAACGATTTTCTAAATATAATACCCCTACTAAATGCCCTTGATAAACTAAAGGTGCGCATAGAACGGATTTTAATTCCAATTTTTGTACTAAGGGATGTAAACCAAAAATGTGGTGATTTCTAGCATCTTCTAAAATGATGTTATCTTTGGTTTTAATAGCATACGAAATAATTACCAAAGGCAATTTTCCATCTTCTTCTAATACAACGGGTTCTAATTGGGTTTCATAACTGCCTGCTTCTCCTTCTGCGACTAATATCAGTTCATTTTCTTTTTCGGAAGAGGGTAAAATTAAATAACCTTTTTCAGCATTCGCATTATCAATCACAATACGCATCAGTTTATGTAAACATTTTAAAAGGTCATGTTCACCAATTAAAGACATAGATGCTCTATGTATTTCATTTAAGATTCTATTTTTTTCTTTTAATTCAAATTTTTGTTCATAGTTTTGATGAGCAGATAAAAGTGTATTAGTAAATTCTGTTAAATCGTAGGGTAAAATAAAATATCGGTAAATAAAATTTACAATTCTTAGTTCTTCAATAATTCGAGGTTGCTGATTAGAAATCAGCGTAATAATCATAGAATCAGGAAGAATTTGATGAAGTTTTTGTAATGCTAAAAGAGACGTTAAGTTTCCTTTATCATCACCAAATATAATTAAAGATATGGGTTCATTATCAGATAATTTTTCACTGAAAAATATCGCTTCGTGCCAATCATTAAAAGTATAAATATTAAGAATTCTTTCTGGTAAAATGCTTTCTATGAGTTCCTTAATTTCTAAGGCATTTTCTTTGTTGTTATAAATAACAATAGCGTTAGTTTGAGTTTCCGTGAAATACATTCTTGGTTATGAAAATGATTTCAAAGAAAATGCTTTTTTTAGTAAATTCAAAATAAATTCCTTGTTTTTTATGAGTTCATTATTTCAATGGATAAAGAACTATTGTCTTATAGATAATTATATTGTCGTAAAAGTACTTTTTATAAACTTACCTAGAAATCATCATTGTTCAAGATAATTTTAATTAAAATACTGGTTATCAATAAATTAAAATTTCATTTTCTTTATTTTGTTTCTCCTCAATATAAACACCATTGACAATCCGTATCTATTCCTCTATTTTTCTCTTTTTCTCTTCTTATGATTAACACATTACTTTGCTGAATACTATTTTTTACCCTAGTTTTAAAAAAAATTAAAAGTATAAATTTATAGCAAAGAAGAAAAAATTGTTTAAAAATCCAAACAAAAGATTTAATTTTGCGGCTCATAAAAAAAGAAAATGTCAAAAAGACCCATAACAGTAGCATACGGAGATGGAATTGGTCCTGAAATTATGGACGCAACGCTAAGAATTTTAGAAGTAGGTGGTGCACAAATAGAGCCAGAAGTCATTGTAATCGGAGAAAAAAAATACCAAGAAGGTCATAGTTCAGGTATTGATAACTCTGCTTGGGCGAGTTTAAATAGAACCAAAGTCTTTTTAAAGGCACCTATCACAACTCCACAAGGTGGTGGATTTAAGAGTTTAAATGTAACCATTCGTAAAACTCTAGGGTTATACGCCAATGTACGTCCTTGCATTTCTTATCACCCAATTATTACTACCAAAAATCCTGTTATGGATTGTGTAATTATTCGTGAAAACGAAGAAGATACATATGCAGGTATTGAGCACCAACAAACTCAAGAAGTTGTTCAATGCTTAAAGTTAATTACTAAACCTGGTTCTGAAAAAATTATTCGCTTTGCTTTTGAATACGCTAAAGCTTATAATCGTAAAAAAATATCTTGTTTTACCAAGGACAACATTATGAAACTCACTGATGGTATGTTTCATAAAATTTTTAATGAAGTTGCCAAAGAATACACAGATATTCAAACCGATCATTATATTATTGATATTGGCTCTGCAAGGTTAGCGGATACTCCTGAAAGATTTGATATGATTGTAACTGAAAATCTTTATGGAGATATTATTTCTGATATTGCTGCTCAAGTTACTGGTTCAGTGGGTCTTGGTGGTTCTGCTAATATTGGGCAAGATTTTGCTATGTTTGAAGCTGTACATGGATCTGCTCCGGATATTGCTGGCAAAAATATTGCAAATCCTTCAGGTCTTTTGTTAGCGGCTATTCAAATGTTAGTATATATTGGGCAGCCTGAACCCGCAACTTTAATTCATAATGCTTGGTTAAAAACTTTAGAAGATGGTATTTTAACAGGCGACTTATTTAAAGAAGGGGTTCATAAAAAGAAAGTAAATACCTCAGAGTTTGCAGATGCTGTAATTCAGAATTTAGGTCAAAAACCTTCTACTTTAAAACCTGTTCTTTATACATCAGGAGAAAATAAAAAAATTGAAGGTAAATATACCATGACCCAAAAAGCTGAAAAGAAATTAGTAGGTGTAGATATTTTCATAGATTGGGACGAATCCAATAGAAATCCTGATGTTTTAGGCAAAATGCTTGACTCTATCTCTACTCAAAATTTAAAATTCCAAAAAATATCTAATCGCGGTACAAAAGTTTATCCAGATGGAAATCCAGCTACTTTTTGTACTGACCATTGGAGATGCCGATTCGTAACCGATAAATTTGCTGTTTCAGCCTCCAATAAAGAAATCATTGATTTGATGCAACAAATCACAGCTCAAAATCTAGATATTATCAAAACTGAAAACCTTTATACTTTTGATGGTAAATTAGGATTTTCTGTTTTACAAGGAGAATAACTAACCTGTTATAAACTATAGTCATTTTCAATCACGGGGAAATTACTTTTCTCCGTGATTTTTTTGTTCCACAACAATATAAACATAAAAAAAGGCTGTCATTTCTAAGACAGCCTTTATATTTTTTTACTTGGAAAATTATTCTTTCACAAATTTGCCTACAAGATTTAATTCCTTGTTTTGAATTTTATAAGTATAATAACCAGCAGGTAATGAACTTAAATCTACTTGGATTTGGCTCTCAAAAGGAATATCATAAATCAATTTACCTGCTAAATCATAAACTTTAAGGTTAGCAGAGGCGCCCATTAAGCTAAAATATATCTTTTCTTTTGCAGGATTAGGATAAACCATTAAAGGAGCCGTAGAAGGCTGAACAAAAATTTCTATTACAGAAGAATAATGGGTGCTTCCATTAAAATCTACCTGCTCTAAGCGGTAATAATTTCTACCCAATGAAGGCGTTTTATCTATAAATTGATAATGAGAAATTTCGTTGGTTGTTCCATGACCTTGCACTTTACCGATATTATCAAAATGAAGCCCATCAATACTTCTTTGAATATTAAAATGACTATTCAATAATTCTGATGCTGTAGCCCAATTCAATTGAACTTGCTGCTGAGGCAACAAAATACCAGAAAAATCTAACCATTCCACAGGCAAAACCGTAGAAACAGCTATACCAAAATCAGAAAACGAACCTAATCCATTTCTTGAAGAAACCAAAGTAGCGCCATTTGTACAGCCTCCAGGAGTCCCAGGTTTTGTCCATAAACTTGAGGCATCATTTCTTTTGACTACAATACAATTAGATGCAGCATTAGAAGAGCCATTAAGATTAAGCGTAACATTATAAGTACCTGAGAAAGTCCCTGTGGCAGGCTCTATAGTCCATATACCCCCATCTGCCATCGTAGTATAAAGGTAAAACGCTTCAATCAAGTTGGGGGGAGTACCACCAATAGTTGTGCTGAAAGATGCATCTAAAGCAAAACCCGTTAAAGTAGCAGAACTGAAATCTATAGTCGCTAACTGGTACAACAAATTTGTTCCTACGGGAAAATCATAAATCTGTCCACTCTGTGTATTTCTTCTTAATTTTCCTACCACATAACGATTAGAATTATAATTTTGTATTCCTCCCGTAGAAGAAAGCGGGTCAATATTTAGAATATGCAAATAATTCGTGCCATTATTAAATACTTTACCGTTCTCAAAACGGAAGAAATTATAAATTTCTGTAACTTGATTTAAAGTTAGACCATTAGAATTATTAAGCGTAAGCGTAGCAAATCTTTCAGGATTGGTAGCATTAATAGTTTGCATTGCAGAGCCAATGAAATGAACTCTACTAGTAATTCCTTCATCAAAATTAGCACTAGAAGAATTATTGGTCCAATTACCTCTTAAACGAATCAAACCATCGGGCGTAGGAGTCATAACTCCATCGTTCATATCAAGGGTACCCCCATTGATAGTCAAATTACCAAAAACATCTAAGGTATCAGCCAATTTATCTACTTCTAAGATTCTTCCCGTTAAAGTTAAATCTTTACATTGAGCTACGTAGCCATATTTTCCTGCGTTGGTAGAAGTTCTATCCACATGACAATCTCTTACGGCAGTAGGCGGAATAATTACGTTCAGATTTTGATTAGGAACTTGTAAGTTATCCCAGTTACGGCAATCAAACCAGTCGGTACTCACATTTCCGACCCATTGCCCATCAACAGCATAGGAACTCACTGTTAAATAATTTTTAGGACAACCACAAGCATGAGCCACACAATTCGGGTCATTAACATCTCCTATGCCTTCATTTCCCCAATCAATATAAGAAGCATTTCCTGGACTGTAAGTTACCCAATTGGTCGCAAAATTGGTGATATTTCCTAATAAGACATGTTGAGAACCCGAAGTAACAGAAAAATTATATCTTGCACCATGAGTAGCAGGGCTTGTTGCCGCTTGAATACTAAAACATTCTATATCAGGGTGTTTTCTAGATATTCTTAAAGCATTGCCTGTCAACGAAGATAAATCGTCGGTAAATTCATACCATATCCCACCATCTTGGATACCACTTAAAACCCTTCCACTAAAAGTGGAACCTGAAGCATTATAATTAAATGAGCCTTGCATCAAAAACAAAGCATCAGGTTGAGTAGTAGAAACATTAATCAAACCAGAGTTAATAGTAGACCCTGATGCATTTCTTAATATCCAAGAAAAGTTATTATTATCTCCAGAGCTAGTTTTGGCTAAAACAGAAATCAGACCATCAGAGCCATTAGGCGAAATGATACAAATAATAGAGCCTGCAGGCAACGTAGATGCACCTGTATAAGTAACTTCCATATAAGGAACATTCCCTGTAGGGGTAGCAGAGCAAGTATGCCATGTATTGGTTCTTACTAAACCTCCGGGCTTCGCTCCCGTCTCATAAGTACAATTAGCTATTAAAAATTTTGTACCCGGCGATAACGGTACCAAATTAGTAATTCCTAAATAATCTGTACCACTATTAATAGCATTCATTAGGTTATCATAAGCAACAACAATCATATCTCCGGGATATAAAGTAGTGCCTGTAGGTGGGGCTAAAGTAGTGGTATTATTTGTTAATGGAGAAGTAGTCAAATAATTGATGGTACAACCACCGCCAGAATTATAAGCAAAAACAAAGAAATAGTAAGTAGTAGAAGGGCTTAATCCTGTTGCCGTAAAACTTGTTCCTGTACCTACAGCCACTACCGTACCTGAGCCTAAGGGATTACCAACAGAATAAACCGTGCCATCAGAAGGAGCGGCTCCTAAAGTAGGCGAAGTAGAAGCTACTACCAAATAACCATTGGCTGTTGGTGAGGAAGTAAAACTTCCGTTCACAGAATAACTTGAGGGCGTTAGAACCAAGCTGGTTGGTTGAGTGAGAGGCTCTGAACAAGGCGGCGTAGAACTCCCCGAAGCCGTTAAAGAAAAATCATCAATCCCAAAACCATTATCACTACCAGTACCATCACTCGTAGCAAAAGTTAAAGAAAAAGTAGTAGAAGGGGCAATAGAAAGTCCTGTTAAAGTAATAGATTTAGGCGTTACAGTAGGCGTGCCATTCGTCCCTGAAGGATTAGAAGCTTGGTTTAAACCTGCTACTGATGCGCCTATTCCTGTTCCAGTTACTGTAAAACCATTAGAATTTCCTCCCGCATAACGCCACTGGTCAAAATTATAACTAATCGTTAGCTCCGTAATAGTAACTCCCGAATTATTCGTAAATTCTACCTTATAGCCAGGGGAACCACAGGCTCCTGATGCAAGAACCCCTAAATTATATTCTCCTGCATTACCCCACGCATAATACCCAGCCGCAGTGGCTCCTCCATTACTTGTTCCCCTATACGTACACGCACCTTCCACAGACCAGCCCGCTGGTAAGGTCAAAGCAGTTCCTGCATAACTATCAAAAGAATTTGAATAACTATACGGCAAAGCCGTAATGTTTATCTGTGCTTGTGCAATTTGAGTAATAAGAACACTTAATACTAATAGTAAATGTTTTTTCATAAAAAATTGAAATTTATTATGCAAAACTATATGGATTGTATGAATAAACCAAAATTATTTTTTATTTTTATACCTGAAAATCAAAATAATACACTTTTTATTTTTTCAAAAAAAATACCATTTTGCTATATGTTCTACTCACTAAATAACTAGCCACATTATGGTCATAACTTTTTTATCATCTACCTCAAAATTGAATATTCAAAGAATCTTGGTTACGTAGCCCAAAGAAAATCTATACGTTTTTTATTTAATGTGAAAAATAATCTTTCTTAAAATAAAAAAACAATACCTACATCCTCCGAAAAGCATCTTGAAGGATAAGATATTGTTCATAAAGGTTTAAAACTCAATTTTTTAAATTTATGAAAATCTAGTTAAATGAGCAAAAAATGGTAATTACAAAACATTTAAGCGAATAGCTAGATAATTCTGTGGTTCCATCAGGACTCGAACCTGAAACCTACTGCTTAGAAGGCAGTTGCTCTATCCAGTTGAGCTATGAAACCAAACCTTTTTTGTGGGTGCAAAAATACTATCTTTATTTCAAACCACCAAATTTTTTTTTAAAAAATTTTTTAAAAATCTTTGTTTAATTATGCCACTGTTTCCATTCATATTCATACATTTCTACTAATACCTGTTTTTCAATGGTTTGTATGGGTACCTCTATTTTTTCGCAATCTTTGCCTAAATAAAATAAGCCTTGTATTTCTTCAGGTTTTAAAAATTGAAAATCGATTTTTACTGCCTGTAAACGCTCTTTTAGGCGTTTGTAGAATTGTTCTTGGGAAATTTTATAAGGAAAAGCAATATTAAACCCCCAGTCTCCAAAACTCGGGACATAAACATGATAAGGCTCTACAAAATCAAAAACTGTATCCAGAGTAGTATGAATGCACCAAAAAGAACGTAAAGCAAAATAAGGCGAAGTGGACTGTGTGCAAAATACTCCCAACACACTTAACCGCTTTTTTACTAACTCAAAAAATTCTTTGGAATATAATTTTCCTAGCCCTGTATCATTGGGGTCGGGTAAATCGGCTATAATAACATCGTAAAAATCTGAAGAATTACGAACAAATTCCCAAGCGTCTTGATGATAAATCTTCACTTTTGAAGAATTTAAAGCATTTTGATTGATTTTTTGAAATAACCAATGATTTTTTCCCAGATTGGTCATAGCAGGGTCTAAATCTACTAAATGAACTTCTTGAACTTCAGGATATTTAAGTATTTCGCGCACCGCTAAACCATCACCCGCCCCTAATAATAAGATTTTTTCTCTCTTAGGAACTGCTAACATAGGAATATGAACTAAAGGTTCATGATAACGATATTCATCAACCGTAGAAAATTGTAAATTTCCATTTAAAAATAAACGAATATCTTGATTCCATTGAGTAACTACAATCCTTTGATAAGGGCTTTGTTCAGTATAAACAACAGGATCTTGGTATAAAAATTCCTCTAAAAAACTCACTAACCGAAAAGAACTCGCAAAACCTATCATCAAAACAAGTATCCCAAGATAAGAAAAAACTTTTATTTTTTTGTAATGCACTACATAAGAAGAAAAAGTTTCAAGATTTAAGATAGCAATTCCCATATTCAAAATGCCTATCAGAAATCCTGATTTTACTGTACCAAAATAAGGCAACAAAATCAAAGGAAAAACAATAGAAGCCACTAATGCTCCGATATAATCAAAAGATAAAACTTCTGCTATGGTGTCTTTAAAAGAAAAATTTTTTTGGATAATTCTTGCAATCAATGGAATTTCTAAACCAATTCCTGTCCCAATTAAAGCTACACAAAAAAAGGAAACCAAATAAAAATTTTCAGTTAAGGAAAAGGCTGCATAAAGTATTAATGCACAAAAGCCCCCTATCATTCCTAACCACCATTCAATCCAAATGAATTTATCTAAAATAGGTTCTTGAAAATACTTACTTATCCAAGAGCCTACCCCCATAAAGGTCATAAATAAACCAATGGTAACAGAAAAATGTAAAACACTAGACCCTAAAAAATAAGTAGAGAGTGTCCCAATCAACAATTCATACAATAGGCCACAAAAAGCAATAATAAATACCGAAAATAAAAGTATAGCAATTTGCTTGGAAGAAAAAGATGGGGAATCCTTCATTAAAAAGAACTCTTTAAATTAGAAATTCAGGGGAGAAGATTGTTTATACTTTGGTTTTCACCATAGGCTTTTGAGCAATTAAACCTAAGGTTTGGAACATCTGTTGGTCAAAATCTACGGTATTATTAGGCGTAGTAAGAAGTTTATCCCCTGCGAAAATAGAATTAGCTCCTGCTAAAAAGCATAACGCTTGTTCTTCCATGCTCATATTGACCCTGCCCGCAGATAAACGAACTTTTGCTAAAGGCATAATAATTCTTGCCGTCGCAATCATTCTTAACATATCCCAAATAGGAACACGTTCTTGATTTTCTAAGGGAGTCCCTTCTACGGGAACCAATGCATTAATAGGAACGGATTCAGGGTGTTGAGGTAAGGTAGCCAAAGTATGAAGCAAATGAATTCTATCTTCATGAGTTTCTCCCATACCAATAATACCACCGCAGCATACGGATATTTTAGCTTTAGCAACGTTATGTAAAGTCTTTAAGCGGTCTTCGTAGGTTCTTGTGGTAATAATATCATCATAATGCTCTTTGGAAGTGTCTAAATTATGATTATAAGCATGTAAACCCGCTTCTTTCATTTTGAAGGCTTGTTCTTCAGTTACCATTCCAAGTGTGCAACATACTTCTAAACCTAATTCACTTACCCCTTTAATCATGGTTAAGATTTTATCAAAATCTTTGTTATCACGAACTTCACGCCAAGCCGCACCCATACAAAAACGTGTAGAACCATTCGCTTTTGCTTGTTTTGCGGTTTCTATCACTTCCTCAGGATTCATTAACTTATGAACATCTATACCCGTTTGGTATTTTACAGATTGTGGACAATATGCACAGTCCTCAGGACATCCCCCCGTCTTTACAGACAATAAAGTACATACCTGTATCTCATTAGGATTATGATATTTTCTATGTACCGAAGCCCCTTCAAAAACTAAATCTAAAATAGGTTTATAATAAATTTGTTCAATTTCTTGTTTACTCCAATCGGTTCTAATTTCTGACATATTCAAAATATAAAGTTTGCAAAAATAATATTTTTTATGATTATTCTGCTGTGAAAATTATTTTGTTGTGTTTTCAATGATTTGTATCTCTTCTTCTGTTAAATCATACAGCGAATA